>JAGREQ010000048.1 GCA_020446465.1 Novosphingobium sp.
ATATGCTGGCATGTCCTTCGTTCTCACTCCTCGAACTGACGTTTTTGACCTCCGGCCGTGACCGCACGGAATTTGCCCACGCCGCCTAGAGTGCGCGCGCAATAACCATGCGCTGAATATCCGATGTGCCTTCGTATATCTGGCACACGCGCACATCGCGATAAATCTTGGCGACACCAAATTCTTCAAGATAGCCATAACCGCCCAGCGTCTGGATTGCACCGGATACCACGGATTCGGCAGTTTCGGATGCCACCAGTTTCGCCATCGATGCCTCTTTGAGGCATGGCAGGCCTTCATCCTTCATCGCCGCTGCATGGAGCACCAGATGGCGTGCAGCTTCCAGCTTTGCAGCCAGATCGGCAAGGCGAAAGCCCACGGCCTGATGATCCATAATCGGCTTGCCGAAACTCGTGCGTTCCTTGGCGTAGTCGACCGCAATTTCCAGGGCTGCCTGCGCCATGCCTATGCATTGCGCCGCGATACCGATGCGGCCTGCCTCCAGATTGCTGAGCGCGATGCCGTAGCCTGCGCCTTCTGCACCCAGTCGCAAGTCTTCGGGCACAAAAACATCGTCAAACCGGATGGCGCATGTGTCAGATGCAGCCTGCCCCAGTTTGTGCTCCACCTTGTCAACCGAATAGCCTTCGCTGTCGGTCGGCACGATGAAACCCGAAATACCCTTTTTACCCGCGTCGGGGTCCGTGACCGCAAAGACGATCGCAATGCCTGCGATACTGCCTGACGAGATGAATTGCTTGGCCCCTGTCAGGCGATAACCGCCATCGACCTTGACCGCGCGCGTGCGAATTGCCGCGGCGTCCGATCCTGCATCGGTTTCTGTAAGCGCAAACGCACCGATCATCCGGCCCGAAATGAGATCAGGCAGGAAACGGTCTTGCTGCGCTTTCGTCCCGTCTTTCAGAATACCTGAAACGATGAGGCTGTTCTGAATACTGAGCAGGGTGGAGAGCGCGCCATCGCCTGCCGCAATCTCGATCAGTGTCAGCGCATAGGACACATAATCCGCCCCGGCACCGCCAACCGATTCGGGCGCAGTCATACCCATCAGGCCCAGCGCCGCCACCTGCTCGAACAAGGCTGGCGGATAGGCCCGCGCCTCTTCGAAAGCGGCGCTTTGCGGGCGAATCTGCTCTTGCGCAAAGTCCCGGACAGTATCGCGTATCGCACCCTGTGTTTCTGTGAGGATCATGAACTGCCTCGCCAAAATGGAAACTGATGAGTGTATTGCTCTCTTTTACGTTTTCTGTCAATACTGCCAGACAACGGGCAAGGGATGATCATGAACACTGTCTCACCTTTCAAAACCGCCGATCAGAAGAAGGCCGAACGCGCCGCAAAACGCGACGCCGTTCTTTTGGCAGCCGTGCGCATGTTCAACGAACGCGGGTTCCATGCGACATCGCTGGATGATGTCGCGGCCAGTCTCGGCATCTCAAAACGGACGATCTACCACTACCTGGCAAACAAGGATCAGGTGCTTCTCGAATGCGTCACCATCGGCCTCAACCAGTTGCTGGAAGCCGCAGCGGAAGCCAGCCGGGAACCGGGAACCGGGCGCGACAGACTGGCGAAGTTCCTGCGCCGCTATGCCGAAATCAATATGGAAGATTTTGGTCGCTGCGTGATCCGCACGGGCGAGGAAACTCTCTCTCCCGCCAGCATCCCGCAATATCGCCAGCTCAAGCGCGGCATAGACAATGCCATGCGCGAACGCATTGCCGAAGCGGTGGCGGATGGTTCGATCGCGCCTGTCGATGTAAAAATCGCCGCCTTCACGCTGGCTGGCGCACTCAACTGGCCTGCCCGCTGGCACAATCCTGACGGACCGATGACGCGTGAGGAAATTTCCGCCGCAATGGTGGACCTGCTGATGCAGGGATTGTTGCCCTCGGCGTAACGCCTGCTCAGGGTTTGACGGTATCGGACAGCGTGGTCATCACCACAATCCCGGCAATAATCAGCGCGGCACCGGCAACGGCCGGCATATCCATCACCTCACCATATAGCAGCCAGCCTGCCAGTGCGATCAGGCATATCCCCGCGCCCGACCAGATTGCGTAGGCAATACCTACGGGGACCACGCGCAACGTCAGCGACAGGCAGAAGAAGGCAATTGTATAACCGCCCAGCGCAATCAGGGTGGGAACCAGGCGGGAGAATCCTGCGGATGCCTTAAGGCCGGTTGTTGCACAAACTTCCGCCAGAATGGCGATACCAAGATAGACATAATGCATGGGCCGAGTGCCTCCATCGCCAGATTGCACAGGCACTCTAGCGCAATCTCCAGACCATGCGAGAAGGCAAGTTGCCCTATCTGGCGCTGAAAGCAATCGGCAGCCGTTTGAGGCCCGAAACAAAGTTCGCCTCTATCCACGCGGGATCACCCGCCAATTCGATCGTGTCGATCCGGTCGAGAATCTCTTCAAACAACAAGCGAATTTCAAGTTTGGCGAGATTGTTGCCAAGGCACGTGTGCGGCCCATAGCCGAAAGCCAGATGTTTCTTGGCTTCGGGTCGGTCGATCCTGAATGCGAAAGGATCTTCAAATACGGCCGTATCGCGATTGGCGGACGGGTAACACATCATCAGGGCATCGCCCTTGGCAATTGCCTTTCCGCCAACCTCACAATCCGCCAGCGCGGTACGGAAGAAGTGTTTTACCGGCGTCGTCCAACGGATAAATTCCTCAATCGCATTGGGTAGAAGATCCCGGTTTTCGCGCAGTTTTTGCAGTTCGCCCGGGTTCCGCAGCAAAGCCAGCAAACCGCCCGATATCGCGGAACTGGTCGTATCGTGCCCGGCTGCAGCGACGATAAGGTAATAATCGTTGCGCGGTCCTTCCTGCATCGGTTCGTCATTGATCATCGCGGTCGCAAGCAGGGTCGCCACATCATTGCGCGGATTTTGCCGCCGGTCCGCCGTCAGCTTGTCGAAATAGGCGCAAAACTCGGTCTTTGCCTCCATCATGGAGGTCATGCCATCGCCTCCGCCTGTATCGACATCGGTGCTGCCGAAAACCTTCTGCGAAAGCGCCAGCATCATCGGCTCGTCTTCGCGCGGAACGCCAAGAACCAGCATAATGGTGCGCAGCGGATACCAGGCTGCTATATCCTTTGCGAAATCGCAGGGTGAGCCTGTTTCGATCAGTTTATCGACCGTTTCGCGCGCAAGGTGGCGAATTTCCTCCTCCAGTGCGCGCACCTGCTTTGGCCCGAACCATGACGCGGTAAGCCCCCGATACTGGCGATGATCAGGGTTATCCATGGCCACCAGATTATAGGCAAAGTTGCGGCTGCCGGTCGTCATCAGCAGCATCTCTTCATCGGTTTTGGTGACAAGGAACTGGCGCGGTTCGTTGGCGAAATGTGCAGCGTCCATTTCAACGCGCTGAATGTCTTCATGCCGCGTCACCGCCCAGAATGGACGGTAAGCACGCGGCTCGGCCCAATGGACCGGATCATTCTCCCGCAGTGCCGCAAAGGCCCGATGATATGCTTCCTCGTCGCCATAAGTGCGCGGATCGCAGATAATCTCGTCAATGTTTTCAGGCAGAACCATCGCAGCATCTCTCCCGTTCTCAGGCCGCATTCTGCCTGACCGGACACCATCGGTCCAATTGTCTTGTGCGCGCGATATATTGCCGTTTCCAATAAATCATTTTACCCGTGGACGCATCTCGCCTAGCTTTGGAATATACAGAACGCGGGAAAGGCTGCAGGTGTTTCACCCGGAATTGCGTTTGCTTAAATGCCTCGTCGCGATTGCCGAGGAAGGCTCCATCACGCGCGCGGCGAAGCGGCTCAACCTCACGCAACCGACGGTTTCAGGTCAGCTCAAGGATCTCGAAACACAACTTGGATTCAGCCTGTTTACACGCAGCACGCGGTCCGTCACGCCGACACGGGAACTTGGCAAAGTGTTGCCATTGGCACAGCAGGTGACAAGCGCGGCGGAACACCTGCAAACCGTTGTCGAAGCCATGCAGCAAAAACGTGCCACGCATTTCCGGCTCGGCGCCGCGATGTACAGCCTCGACTTTCCTGAACGGGTGAAGCTGACCGACGCATTCTGCGACCAATTCCCCGCCATCACATTCCAGATCGACAACCGGCTCCAGCATTCGCAAATACGCGACCTGATGGCGGGCCATCTGGACATTGCCTTTCTACTTGGTGTTCCGGTCAAACATCTTGACCCAGAGCCGGAAGCAGGCGTCATCGCCAATGAAGTGCAATACCCCGACACTTTCGACCGGATCGTATTGGCCAGCCGACAAGTCGGACTGCTAATCCCCGAAGGCTCCCCTCTAGCACACGGCGAAAGCCCGATCGAACCGGGACAATTACGCGAGCAGAAAATTGCGATGATGAGCAAGGAGCATGGAAGCGCTTTCATCGATCCGCTGGCTGCATTCCTTCGTGCCGCGGGGGCGGAACTGTTTGTCCCGCCAGAAGGTAATGCCCTGGCAGTGCAGCGTTATGCTGCGCGGCATAATATCTGCGGCATCGGGATCGGATGGTTCCCGCCACTGCCGGGACAGGCATTTCGCCATGTCAAAGGGCTGGAGCAATCTGTCGAATTTTCGCTCGTTCTCGGCACCTCCCCCACCGCAGCCGCAATCCGTTTCTTCGACTTTGCGAAAGTCCGGGTTACGGCACAGCAACCCGCCACCACTTGATCGCTCGCGCGCTCGCGCCGTATTCATAGGTAACGCCAATTGATTGTCCGACAAAGTCAATTGGCAGCCAAGCCCCTTTGCGCCTATCAGTAGCGATTGAACGACAACAAAACGGCGTCAACCAGTCAGCCGCGAGAGGAGAGAGACATAGCTCTGCGGCCGACAAGCGATCATACGCGGGCGCCAAACCGACATGAGCATGACACCTGATGCATCCTTCAATTCACGCCCGAAGCACGCCCGACAAACCCGCCTACGTCATGGCCTCCTCCGGCGAGGTAGTGACCTATGCAGAACTGGAGGCGCGATCCAACCAGGGCGCACACCTGCTGCGTTCTCTCGGTCTCAAGCGGGGCGATGGCATTGCGCTGATGCTGGACAACAACGCCCGGTTTTTTGAAATCGTCTGGGCTGCCCAGCGTGCAGGGCTTTACTATACCTGCGTTTCAACGCGCCTTGCGCCGCGCGATGTGGCGTTCATTGTCGGGGATTCCGGCTCCACCGTGCTGATCGCTTCCAGCCCTGTCGAAGGCGATCTCGGGGTTGAAGGCCTGACAGTATTTGCCCCCGGTGCGCGCGACTTCGTGGCCGAGCGTCAGGCTTTCCCCACGACCCCGATCGCGGATGAAAGCCCCGGCAACGACATGCTCTATTCATCGGGCACGACGGGTCGGCCCAAGGGCATCCGCCCACCCTTGCCCGAAGGTTCGCTCAACCAGTCGAATGCGCTCACCGACTTTGGCGTGAAGCATTATGGAATGGCGCAGGACTCGGTCTTCCTGTCCCCCGCCCCGCTTTATCATGCGGCCCCGCTACGCTGGTGCATGAGCATTCAGAAACTGGGCGGCACGGTGATCGTGATGGAAAAGTTCGATGCAGAGCATCTTTTGCAGCTCATCGAAAAATATCGCGTCACCCACGGCCAGTTTGTCCCAACGCACTTCATCCGGATGCTGAAACTGCCCGAAGCGGTGCGAAAGACATACGATGTCTCGTCAATCCAGGTTGCCTATCACGCCGCCGCCCCATGCCCCGTCGATGTAAAGCAGGCGATGATGGAATGGTTCGGGCCAAAGATTCATGAATTCTATGCCGGCACGGAAGCCAATGGCTTTACCGCAATCGGGCCAGAGGATTGGCTGGAGCGGCCCGGCTCTGTCGGCCGCGCGATCTGGGGAGAGATACGCATCTGTGACGAGAATGACGAACTGGTGCCCACTGGCGAACTGGGCACGATCTACTTCGCCAATGGCGCGCCGTTTGAATATCACAACGATCCCGAAAAGACCGCCGCCAGCCGCAACCGCCACGGGTGGACGACGCTGGGTGATCTGGGACGGGTGGACGACGATGGTTTTCTCTACCTTGCCGACCGGCAAAGCCATGTCATCATTTCGGGCGGCGTGAATATCTATCCGCAAGAGATCGAAAACCTGCTCGCCAGTCATCCCAAAATTGCGGACATCGCGGTTATCGGCCTGCCCGACCCGGAAATGGGTGAACGCGTTGTCGCCGTTGTCGAACTGGCCGATGGCGTAACTGCCAGCGAAAATCTGGCAGAAGAACTACGCAGCTATACCCGGCACGAGCTGGGCAGCCTGAAAACACCCAAGGAGTTCATGTTTCGCGATACACTCCCCCGCGAACCTACCGGAAAACTGGTCAAACGGCGGCTGGTGGACGAGTTGACGCAGATAGCCTGACGGACAGGCGCATCAAAGGGCAGGGTTGGCCTGTTTGTGTGCGATGAGCCGCGAATCCAGAAGCGCGGCCGTGCGATGGACCATAACATCCTGATATTCCGGGGTTTCCGCCAGGGCCAGAAATGCGGCTTTGTCAGGATAGCGCACCAGCAGCATTGTATCCCATTCCTCTTCGGGCGGCGCGATGAATGACGCCAGGGCCTCCCCGGCCCAGACAACCTCACCGCCCAGTTCCTGCACCCGTTTGGTAGCAACCGGCGCATAGCGCGCGAAATAGGCGTCATGCCCCGAACAGGCCCCAAATCCTTGGGGGTTATCGCCGTAATCTGCCACGTCGCGAAACTTCAGCAGGTTGAGCATGAAGATTGGCGTTTCAGCGGGAAGCCCATCGAGCAGCGCACGCCATGATTCAAGATCTGCCTCAACAGTTCGCATCGCGGACGTCCCCTCAATCGAATGGCTCACGTTGCACGGGGGTAATCGGTGTACCCCTTTGCTTCCCCGACATAAGCGTAATCAAAGTTCGGTTCCGCCAAGTCTGTCCCATTGCTGAAACGGTCCACAAGATCCGGGTTTGAAATATAGGGCCGCCCAAATGAAATGGCTTCGGCTTCACCATCGGCAATGGCCCGCTCCGCCGTGGCCGCATCGAAACTGCCGTTATGGATGACAGCCCCGGAAAAATCGCGACGCAAGTCGGAAATCACCGGCTTTTCAGGCTTTTCATCAAAGCCGGAGGCAACCGGTTCGATCAGATGGACATAGGCCATGCCTGCCTTCTGCGCGATCTGGCCAATCGTGCTGGCGAGCTTTTCCGGGTTTTCATCGCCCATGCCCTTGCGCTCGCTGGTCGGACTGATCCGCATACCCATCCGATCGGGCGAGACATGTGTCTTCACCGCGTCGATAACTTCCTGCAAAAACCGTGTGCGGTTTTCCACGCTGCCGCCGTAATCATCCGTGCGCCGGTTGCTGTTGGAACGAAGAAACTGGTCAATCAGATATCCGTTCGCCGCATGAATTTCGATCCCGTCGAAGCCCGCTCGCATCGCGTTCTGCGCGCCTTTGCCATAACTGGCGACAGCGCGCGCAATATCCGCTGCATCCATCGCACGCGGCACGGCATAAGGTTTCATGGGCAGGAAGCCGCCATCGTAATCGGGCGGCGGCGGTGCCATTGTCTCGCCCTCTCCAGCGATCGCCGACGGGGCAATGGGCAATTCGCCATCCAGATAGTCAGGCAGAACGAGCCGCCCCATGTGCCACAACTGGCATACGATACGTCCGCCCGCATTATGGACGGCATCGGTCACGATCTTCCAGCCTTCTACCTGCGCGTCATTCCAGATGCCGGGGGCACGATACCAACCCATGCCAAGCGGATCGACGGCAGTCGCCTCCGATACGATCAGGCCCGCATCTGCACGCTGGGCATAGTAATCTGCCATAAGCGGCGTCGGCACGTTGTCCGGCGTGTTCCGCGCCCGCGTCAGCGGGGCCATCACGATCCGGTTGGGTAAATCCAGCGCGCCCAGTTTAACGGGTGAGAAAAGGTGATCGAGAGCCATTTCAACAAGGTTCCATTGTTATCAGGTTATGGGCATCCAACGGGATTTACCCTCTATGAGATGGTCCGGCTCCTACCCGTAATTCACCGGGCCAGCAAACCCCCGTCAATCGGCAGTTCCACACCGTTCACGAACCGCGCTTCATCCGACGCGAGATAGACGCATCCCCAGGCGATATCTTCAGGCTGGCCATTGAAGCCGTTCGGTTGCTGCGCAGAAAAGGCTTCACGCGTTGCTTGCGGGTCATCCGTCTGATCGAAAATCCCCTGCAGCATGGGCGTTTCAATTACGCCGGGATGGATTGAATTGGCGCGAATGCCCTGCCCGGCATGTTCGATAGCCGTGGACTTGGTAAAAGTGCGGACAGCGCCCTTGGACGCGCAATAGGCTGCAAAGCCCGGCGCCCCAATCACCCCATAGGCAGATGAGATATTGGTGATGGAGCCGCCACCTCCCGCAATCATGGGGGGCAGCGCATGTTTGGTCAGCAGGAACACACCGCGCGCGTTGATCGCCATAATGCGGTCCCAATCCTCGACCGGCAGATCAATGTCACTGCCCTGCCCTGGCACACCTGCACAGGCGACGGCTGCATCGAGCCTGCCACCGAACGCCTCTAGCGTCTGCGCGACCGCCGCGGCCACATCGCTTTCGCTGGAAGCATCCGCCTTGCAAAACCGCACCTTGTCCGGTTGTTCAGCGATCAGCACCTTCAGCCTGTCATCAAGCGGCTCCTGAATGTCGCAGGCCATGACCCGCGCACCTTCTGCCACGAACAAGCGGGCCACAGCAGCGCCAATACCTGACGCACCGCCACTAATGATGGCAACCTTATCCTTCAGACGCGCCATGATTTTTCTAACCTTTCTGTTTACTCGCGCATCCCGGCAGTCGGAACGCGACGACAGTGTCTGACAAGGGCGATTGCAGCATATTATGCCCGCCAGAAGTCACCACGATATACTGGCAGCCATCGCGCGGGCCGGTAAACGTCATCGGAACGGTCTGCGCACTGGCAGGCAGGCGGGTGTGCCAAAGCTCCTTGCCCGATGCCGTATCAAATGCCCTGAACGCCTTTTCGCGCGCGGCCCCGATAAATGTCAGACCACTGGCCGTAGTCAGCGAACCGCCAAAGTTGGGCGCCCCCATCGCCAGCGGCAATCCCATTTCCAGACCGAACGGCCCTGCATCACGCGCCGTGCCGAACGGTCGTTCCCAGCGGACTTTGCCCGTATCGAGATCAATACCGGCAATCCGTCCGAATGGCGGCGCATTACACGGAACCCCCAAAGGCGATGCGAACGGAGAGACACGGGCGCCCCATGGAGTGCCGAGTTGCGGCTGCGGAACGTCAAATTCAGTCACGCTATGTGTGCCTTTGGCCGCAGCCTCTTTCAACAGGCGATCAGTCTCTTCACGCGGGACCATTTCGACGATCGTGCCATAATGAAGCGCGTTCGCCACCATCAACCGGCGCATGGGATCGATCGCCACCCCACCAAAGTTCATGCCGCCGCCAATGCTGGGATAGATCAGCGATTCGTCCTGCCCCGGCGGTGTTGCATAGCCATCATAGCGCAGTTCCTTGAAACGCACCCGGCACCAGAGCTGATCGAACGGCGTCAGGCCCCACATGTCGCTTTCAACAAGGTTGCGCCCTGACATCGTATGCACTTTCGAGAAAGGCTGCGTGGCGGAGACTTTTTCCACCGCACCGCGCTGCGGCACAGGGCGTTCCTCGACGGGGATCAAAGGTGCGCCAGTGCGGCGGTCCAGCACGAAGATTTCACCACGCTTTGTCGGGATCGCGATGGCAGGCGCTGCCTCTTTACCAGCCTTGAAATCGAACAGGCTGGGCTGCGCCGGAATGTCATAATCCCACAAATCCTGATGAGCCGTCTGGAAATGCCAGCGCACCTGCCCGTTTGCGAGATCAAGAGCCACGACCGACGAACCATATTTGCGGCTTTCTTCAGGCCGGTTGCCGCCATAATAATCAGGCGTGGGGTTGCCGGTCGCAACATAGACCAGCCCCAGGTTTTCGTCCGCGCTCATCGGTGCCCATGCGTTAGGCGTGTGGCGCGTATAGTGTTGCCCTTCTGCAGGGCCTTGTGAATTGGCAGGGT
>JAGREQ010000004.1 GCA_020446465.1 Novosphingobium sp.
TCCGGTTACTTCCCAGTGGTCGCCCTTGTCGATGGCCTTGGTGCGTAGCGCCGCTGCATCGGACCCGGAGCTAGGCTCGGTCAGGCAATAACTGGCCATGCGGTCCATAGTCACAAGATCGGGAAGGTATTTTTCCTTGACCGCGTCACCGCCAAAGCAATCGATCATCCATGTGGACATGTTATGGATGGAAATGAAGGCGCTGGTGGACGGGCAGCCGTATGCCATGGCCTCCATGATGATCGCGGATTCGAGCCGTCCAAGGCCAATGCCACCACCTTCTTCGCTGACATAGATCGACGCAAAACCAAGTTCTGCGGCCTGTTTCAGCACATCGCGCGGGAAATGATGGTTTTCGTCCCACTCACCGGCGTTGGGAGTGATCATGTCAGCCGTGAAGCGCTGCGCCATTTCCTGAATGGCGAGCTGGTCTTCGGTGAGATCGAATTGGCCTGTCATAGCATCTCCAGATACGGGGGCTACGACCTTGTCGGCCTGACTTTTGCCCCCTGCCGCGATCCACCTGATCGCGTAAAATTAAACGTGGCGGGAATCAGGGCGCCGTCGACAATCTGTTCGATTGCACACGGGGGCGCGCATGATTCCCGTCCCGCTGATTGCCAGCTTATGCCAGCTTTTCAATAATGTCGCCAAACAGTTCCTTGTCGCTTGGCAGCGCTTTGGGTGTCTTTAGCGGCTTGGAAACCCAGGTTTCGTTGATGAGATCACGCCAGGTGATGTTGTTGTTGGTGCCATTGCCGCCCCAACTTCCGCAGCCGAGCGAGAACGTCTGACGCATACCATTCCACAAGTTACCGCTGTTCGAAGCAGATTGCGGCTGGTTGACCATGACGCGGCTGGTGCGGGTAGCTGCGGCCAGCTTCATGATATTTTCGTCAGACTGCGAGTAGATGCCGCAACTGTGCCCTTGCCCCTGATAAGCCTGAATGGCGTTGGTCAGTTCGATGGCTTCGTCCAGGTCCTTCGCACGATAAAGCGTCATCGTGACAGTCATCTTTTCGCCAGAGAACGGGTAATCCGGGCCAGTGCCGGTTTCAGGCACGATGAAGAACTGTTTGCCTTCCGGCACGCCGAAACCAGCCATCCCGGCAATCATTTCCGCAGGCTGGGCCACGACTTTGGCATTGATGTGCCCATCGACCCAGATGACATTCTGCAGCTTCGCCTTTTCCTCTTCGGAAACGATGTAGCCACCTTGATGGACGAGCTTGTCGAGCATCTGGTCATAGATCGCATCGAGCAGGATCACGCTGTTGTCGGAAGAGCAGGACGCAGCGAGATCGAGCGTCTTTGAAATGCGGATCTTTTCAGCCGCATCGTCAAGGTCGGCCGTATCGTCCACCGTGATGACAGCATTGCCGACACCAACGCCCAGTGCAGGCGTGCCGCTGGAATAAGCCGCCTTCACCATCGCGCTGCCGCCGGTTGCCAGAACGCGGTCACACTGCTTCATCAGCTCATTGGTCTTGTTCACCGAAGGCTGTTCGATCGCAATCACGAGATCGGCAGGCGCGCCCATCTTGACGATGGCTTCGCGCATCAGGTCGCAGATCAGCTTGTTGGTCATCTTGGCGCGCGGATGCGGAGCGATAATGATGGAATTGCGGCCCTTGACGGCGGAAATCGCCTTGATCACCGGGGTTGCTTCCGGGTTCGTTGACGGCGACAGCGCACCGATCACGCCCATCGGCTTGGCAATTTTGACGATGTTACGCTCGGGCAATTCCTCGATCACGCCAACCGACTTGTCGTCGATGATGTCCATCAGGGTCGCACGGGTCTTGCGATAGATCTTCAGGTACTTGCCGTCATAATTGCCAAGCTGCGTCTCATCGACGGTGTGCTGGGCAATCATTTCGGCCACGTCTTCCTTGGCGACCGCCCAGACCATGGCAGTGATCAGCTGATCAACCTGTTCTTGCGTGTAGTTTTCGATCTGCGCCTGCGCAGCGCGCGACCGCTTGATAAGTTCGGCAATTTCCGCAGCTTCTTCTGCAGGGTCGATAACAGGGGCTGTAGACATACTCTCTGGATCCGTTCGTCTTGAAAAACACTGCACACCCGTTGAGCGGACAACCGCACGACAGGCACGCAAAACCAGAGCAAATCGGCAGATTACTCTCGTTTGACTTATGCACCGTGCAATCGCGGCAGGCAAGGCTGGTATTTGCACTCTTTACCTGCAAAATTGCATGTTAGTTGTATAAAGACACCAGAGCGACTCAACTTTTTGCAGGCCGAGCCATGCCCGGCAAAGGTAGCGACAATGCTGGATCTCAACTGGAATGACTTGCGGGCCTTCCTTGCCGTGGCGCAGGCCGGCCAGATTGCCCGCGCGGCAAGCGCGCTCAAGGTCGATCCGACAACTCTGGGTCGGCGACTGCGGCGGCTCGAAAGCGAACTCGAAGTTGCGCTGTTCGAACGCACCCGCGATGGTCAGGTTCTGACTGAAGCTGGCGAAGCCTTGCTCGAAAAGGCCGAAACCATGGCCCGTGCCGCACGCGCCATAACCGAAAGTGCGGCGATTTCCAGCGGAGTCAGCGGCAACTTGCGGATCAGCGTTTCGGAAGGGTTCGGCACCCAGTTCCTGACCCGCTATCTTGGCGCCTTTTCAGCAGCGCACCCGGCGCTCACTGTCGATCTGGCCGCCAACAGCGGATACCTCAGCCCATCCAAGCGTGAAGCAGATATTGCAGTCATGCTCTCCCGCCCGAAAGCCGGGCCGGTGCTGTCGCGCAAGCTCTCCGACTATCGCCTGCAACTTTATGCCAGCCACGCCTACCTTGCCCGTTATGGCGCCCCGCGTGAACCACGCGATCTGGCCCGTGGGCACCATCTGGTCGGCTACGTGCCTGATCTCGTCTATGCGCCGGAACTCAATTATCTTGACGAGTTCCATACCGGGCTGGAAGCGCATATACGCTCCCCCAGCATCAACGCGCAGGCCCGTCTGATTGCGGAAGGCGCCGGGATTGGCGTTCTGCCATGCTTTATCGGGGACATGACCGAACACCTTGTGTCGGTTTGCCCGAACCGATCAATCCTGCGGACATTCTGGATTGTCACGCACCGCGACACGCAGAACCTCGCCCGCGTACGAGCGGGCAAGGACTGGTTGCTGGAATGTGTGCGCACAGGCCACGCACGCCTGTTGCCACCTGAGCCCGAAAATGCCTGAGCCGATTACAGGGAAGCGATGCCGCTGACGCCACCAAGATAAGCCGGAATAGTTCCTTCCCTGGCGACCAGATGATCAAGTTGCAGCAGCTCGCCATCATCCATGGCATCAACCGTGGACCGCGCAAATGCCCGCAAGTCCGAAAGTGCATCCATCAACGCTGGCTGGTTCAGCAACCACATGTCGCGGCCCACGCGCTGCAACACCGGCTCGGCCGGGGAGCCATCTGCCCCAAATCCTGCCTTGCGCAGATCGGGGGTCGCGGCGAGCGCCGCCCCCACCAACGCGGCTACCTTTGCGCCCGCTTCCACGACGGATGCCGGAACGGCGTCCTTGCGCGCAGCCTTGTCATAAGCCTGCTTGCCCAAGAACATCGTGCGGATCATGTTGCGCGGTTCAATCCGCTGGATCAGCCAGGAAAATACTGACATTTCCGATCTGATCGCGCCATCAATCGGCTGCATCAGGCCAAGTTCGACACAATCGAGAATGGATATCGGCGCAGGAACATGGCCAAGAGTGCGACGAAGCTCGCGGTCGCGGTGCGCTTCAATCGGCCCGGCGATTGCGCTGTGGGGCAGCGGCAGCACATCAGCCTCGTCCCAGGGCTGGATGGCATGGGCTTTGTCCGAAAGCAGCCATGCCTCCGCCGCAGCAACTTCCTGACCCGGTTCGACGACTTCGTGCACTACACCTGCTGCAACGGCATCCTGCCCTGAGAAAGTGCGACCTTTCAGCAGCACTTCCAGCCCTGTCTCAAGACCGACAAGGCGCGGCATACGCTGCGTCCCGCCAGCGCCGGGCAGCAGGCCGACAGCAAATTCCGGCAAACCCAGCATCGCCCGCGGTGTATCTGCCAGCACGCGATAATGCGCGCCCAACGTCAACTCGCATCCACCGCCAAGGGCGACGCCCGCGATTGCCGCAGCGATTGGCTTTCCGGCAGTTTCCAGCCTGCGGATCGCATGGCTGAGCGGGAAAAAGTGATTGAACGCCATGTCGAAACGGTCTTCGCGCTTTGCGGCCACGATCATCTCGTAAGCGACGCCAAGCTCGGTCAGATCCGCCCCGGCGCAAAAACCGTTGTCCTTGCCAGACCGTAAGACAACGCCTTTTACGTCGGACGCATGAAGCCATTCGGCCAATTCGCCCAATTCATGAATCGCCTTGTTCGAAAAGACATTCATGGTCCGGTCGACACAGTCAAACACGATATGCGCCAGACCATTGGCCTGCATTTCAATGCGGAACTGTGTCAGATCGGATGGGATATTGCTCGTGGCTCTGGTCATGTGTCCCTCTTTCCCGGTCAGTATCGATTATTGAAGACGCAAGGCCGCCTCAGAAAGCGACCTTGTCTCCGCCCTTCAGTTGCAGGATTTCGCGTGCATCGTCAGGCGTCGCGATTTCACAGCCAAGCCCTTCGAGAATCTGGCGCACCTTCGTGACCTGCTGGGCGTTGCTTTCGGCCAGCTTGCCCTTGCCGATCCAGAGGCTGTCCTCAAGGCCAACACGAACATGCGCGCCCATGCTCGCCGCCATGGCGGCCACGGGCATCTGGTTGGCCCCTGCGGCCAGCACTGACCACTGATAGTTGTCGCCAAACAGCCGGTCCGCCGTGCGCTTCATGTGCATCACGTCTTCGGGGTGAGCGCCAATACCGCCAAGAAGGCCAAAGCAGGTCTGGATGAACAACGGCGCCTGCACCAGTCCTTCGCTCCAGAAATAGTGGAGGTTGTATAGGTGGCTGGTATCGTAGCATTCAAATTCGTAACGCGTCCCTGTCTTGTTCAGGGTATCAAGAGCGTAACGGATATCCTTGAAACTGTTTCGGAAAACGAGGTCATGGCTCGCTTCCAGCATTTCCGGTTCCCATGCGTGCTTCCATTCGCGTTCCTTGCGCAGCATCGGGAACAGGCCAAAGTTCATCGACCCCATGTTGAGGCTCGCCACTTCAGGTTGCCAGGTTTCGGCCGGCTTTACGCGATAGTCGACCGGCATATAGGGCGAAGCGCCGGTCGTGATATTGACCACGACATTGGAACTTTGCTTGATAACTTTAAGAAAAGGCGAAAAATCTTCCGGTGTGTGGACCGGTTTTCCCGTTTCCGGATCGCGCGCATGCAAGTGAACGATTGCTGCGCCCGCCTCTGCCGCGCCCAATGCGTCATCAGCAATTTCCTGCGGCGTCACCGGCAGATACGGAGACATCGAAGGGGTATGAATGGAGCCGGTAATCGCGCAGCTGATGATGGTCTTTTGACGAGCCATTTTATCCTCTTTCTTCAAATCGTTCGTGCAACGTCCGCCCATGCAGCCGCAAGAGCTTCACGATGGTCCGGACCGGCAATGGCAATCATCGCCTTCGCACGCTGGTCATGGTCCAAACCGCGCAAATCCGCAATGCCATGTTCAGTCACAACCGCATCAATATCGAAACGCGAAAGTGAAACTGGACCAATGCCTTCGCCCGGTGCAACTATTCGGCTCGTCTCTTTTGCAGTCGACGGGAGGGCGATAATCCGCAGCCCGCCCTTGCTGGCGCGCGCGCCGCGCGCAAAATCGCTCGCTCCGCCCGGTCCCGACATGAACCCGCGCGAGGATGCTTCGGCAAAACCCTGCCCGAACAAGTCAACGCTCATCACTGAATTGATAGTTACAAGCCGGTCAATCGCGGCAAGTCGCAGCAAATCGTGTGTCACCGAAACGGGGCGAAGCTGGAAGTGCGGATCAATCAGCCCTTCATAAAGGCTGGCACTGCCAATCGCAGAACCAAAAACCGCAGAAGCCCCATCAGCCATCGCGCCAGAGCGCACAAGCCGTAACGCACCATCACCAACAAGCCCTGTAAACAGGCGCAGCCCACTGTGGCCATGGAGGTTGTCAAACACCGTGTCCGGCAATTTGCCAAGCCCCGTCTGCAGGGTTGCTCCATCCGGGATCAGCGAGGCGACATGGGGGGCAATGGCATCCGTTATCGGATCTCCCGCAGCGCCGGGCATTTCGCGCAGTGGTTGCGTTTCCTCATAATATGCAGTCAGTTCCGCAAAAGGAATGCCAGGATCACCGGCGGTGCGGGGCATGGCCGGATTGATATGCGCGATACGCACCTTGGCGTCACGCCACTGGTCCGGTCCGAATCCCGCATCAACGCCAAAACTGCAATTGCCATCTGCATCGGGCGGCGAAAGCATCACCAGCACGGCATCGGGCTGATTGGCAGCATACCACTGGCTGACATCATTATAACAGAACGGCAGGAACTGGCTGCGCGCGCCCTCTTTCTTCAACTGCGGGGTCTGAAAAAACGTAACGACGCCGCTTTCAGGGCCAGCGTTATAAGTGCAGCGGTTAAGCCCCGCCACAAAAACGCCGGAGAATCGTCGCTTGCCAAGGGCTGCCCCTGCAGCCTCTATTTCGCTGGCGAAAATGTCGCTTTCCGCCGCGCAGGAGGACACATAAGAAAGTCCTCCTGGCGGCAGAACACTGGCCAGTTCACCTTGTCCAAGCAGCCGGGGTCCGGTCATCTAAACTGGCCCTTTCCAGCCCTTACTTGACGTATTTGTGAAATTCGGGCGTGCGCTTTTCATGGAAGGCGCGCATCCCTTCCTTGGATTCATCCGTATCGTAATAAAGCTTTACGGAATTGAGTGCGAGCATGGAGATACCGCGGATATTGTCACTGTCCGCGTTGAAGGAACGCTTCGCCAGTGCCAGTGCAGTGGGCGAACGCTCACCGATGATCTTGGTCCATTCATTCACCGCATCGTCCAGTTCGGCAGCCGGGACGACCTTGTTGACCAGCCCCATTTCGAGAGCTTCCTGTGCGGTGTATTGCAGGTTGAGATACCAGATTTCACGAGCCTTCTTGTCGCCGACATGGCGCGCGAGGAAAGCCGTGCCCCAGCCCGCATCGACCGAACCAACCTTGGGGCCAACCTGACCCAGCTTGGCAGTGTCGGACATGATCGAAAGATCGCACAAGGTGGCAAAAACATTCCCGCCGCCAATGGCAAAGCCGTTGATGCGCGCAATCACGGGCTTGGGAATGTCGCGAATAACCGACTGCAGTTCGTCAATCGGCAAGCCGACAATCCCGCGGCCATCATACTGGCCATCCTTGGCGCTCTGATCGCCACCGGTGCAGAAAGCCTTGTCACCAGCGCCGGTCAGCACGACACAGGAAACGCCCTTGTCATCTGAAGCCAGCTTGAAAGCAGCAATCATTTCCTCGATCGTCTGCGCCCGGAAGGCATTATACAGTTTGGGGCGATTGATGATGATCCAGGCCGCACGGCCACGGATTTCATAAAGAATGTCTTCGAATTGGGGGGTATCGCTCATCTTGCGTCCTTTCCTGACGTGTTACTGTAAATGGCATTGGACCGGGCGACGACACGATCACCGACCCGCGCCAATGCCTGTGTCACAATCATACTCCGTGTTGTTTTCACATGCTCCACAGTCGCCACCAGCCAATCGCCGACTTTCGGGGGCGCGAGAAAATCCACGCTGAGCGAGATGGTGGGTGTGTGGTTTGCCGATTCCGGCAGGCGCAGGATAAATGCCTGCCCGTCGAGGAATGTCGCCATCGCACCGCCATGCATCATATCCATAGCGTTGCAGTGGTGTTCCTCGACCCGCATCGCATAGCGGCACGAATCCCAGTCAACACACAGGGTGCCAACTGTCCATGGCCCCGTGCGCGTGACAACGCCCGCCTCCCAGTTGCCCGGCAACGGGGGGGATACCTGCACACTGCCGGTCATTATCAGACCATCGTCAGACCACCGGAGATCGAGATCGCCTGCCCGGTGATGTAAGAGCCATCTTCTGATGCGAGCAGCGCAACCATCCCGGCATAATCTTCCGGTTCACCGATACGTTTTACCGGAACGCCGCGAACCATCGCGTCTTTCCATTTTTCAGCTTCCGGCCCCTGCCCCAGCGTCGCCTGCATCATTGGAGTATTCGTCGGTCCCGGACACACGCAGTTGGCCAGCACGCCCTTGCGCGCCAGTTCACGGGCGATGGATTTGGTGAAAGCGATCAGCCCGCCTTTGCACGCGGAATAGACAGCTTCGTTGCTGGTTCCGACCCGTGCCGCATCGGACGCAATGTTGATGATGCGTCCGCCGCCGCGTGCAGCCATCTTTCCGGCCACAGCAAAGTGCGTGTTGAGATTGCCCTTGAGGTTGATCGCGATGATCTTGTCCCACAAATCGGGGGTGGTTGTCAGGAACGGCTGCACCTTGTCCCACCCGGCATTGTTGACCAGCGCCCAGACAGGGCCAAGGTCCGCCTCGACCGCATCGACTGCAGCCTGGACCGCTTCGTAATCGCTCACATCGACGACCCAGGTCTTGACCGTTGCGTCGCCAGCCAGCTTTGCCGTTTCATCGCCTGCTTCCTGGCTGAGATCGAAGATCGCAACCTTGCAGCCTTCTGCTGCAAGACGCAGCGCGAGAGCACGACCAATTCCTTGTCCACCGCCAGTTACGATGGCAACTTTACCTTCCAGACCTTTCACTTCTTTTCTCCATCAGATGCTTTGCCGGCCCGCTTACGGGGCGCAGCAGATTCCGTATCTTCGTCCAGCAGTTCCTGCAGACGATATTTGATTTTCACGAGTGTTTCCGCCGCTCCGTCCAGTTCCTGTTCGGAAATGGTCGCAAGAATGTCCGTTTCCACCGTTTCCACCCTGGAACGGATGCGGTTCACCAGGCTTTGACCTTCTGCGGTAAGATAGACCCGCTTAGCCCGCGCATCACGCTCATCGCTGCGCCGTTCGACATAGCCTGCGTTTTCCATACGCTCGACCAGCCCGCCGACCGCTACTTTGGTCAGGTCGAGATCTGCGGCAAGCGCAGTCATCTTCATGCCATCACGGCGTGACAGGAAAGCCAGCACCCACCACTGCGAACGCGTCATCCCAAGTGGTTTGAGCGCACGATCAACGACGATGCGCCGCATCCGCGAAACATCGTGGATGAGAAAGGCAAACCGTAGCGAATTGTCGAGCCGCTTGCGCGTGGCAGCGTCCTTGCCGTCTCCGGCCGACACTTCGTTATCCACTTGCGCGTCCTTGCTCATAAAAACAGCGTCCATCACCGGTTACGCGCCAGCTTGCCCTTGAACATCTCACGGGCGATAATCGTCTTCATGATCTCTATCGAACCACCGGCGATCTTGACGATGCGAGCATCGGCATAGGCGCGGCAAATCGGATATTCCCACATGTAGCCCCAGCCGCCGAAGAGTTGCAGACACTTGTCTACGGCTTCGCAGTGCAGTTCTGACGTGGTCATCTTGGCCATGGCAGCATCGACCGGATCGAGCTTGCCTTCAATGAACAGTTCGATGCACTTGTCGGTAAAGACCCGCGCCATCACCGCGCGCGCCTTGAGGTCGGCCAGGACAAATTGCGTATTCTGGAAATCGGCGATCGTCTGCCCGAAGGCCTTGCGCTCGCTAGTGTAATCGACAGTCCATTCGATAACCGTCTCTGTCACTGTGGCGGAGCGTATGGCCTGCGCCAGACGTTCCTGCGACAGCTTCGTCATCATGATTTTGAAGCCTTCACCCTCCTTGCCGAGCATGGCGCTGGCCGGAACGCGAAGATCTTCAAAGAAAAGTTCGGAGGTGTCCTGCGCCTTCATCCCCAGCTTGTCGAGGTTCTTGCCGCGCTTGAAACCGGGCAGACTGGTGTCGACCAGGAACAGGGTGACGCCCTTGGCCCCGGCGTCGCTATCCGTCTTGGTGGCCAGGACCAGAATGTCGCACATCTGCCCGTTGGAAATGAAAACCTTCTGCCCATTGATGACGTAATCATCGCCATCGCGCACGGCCTTGGTCTTGATCGCCTTGAGGTCGGACCCGGCATGCGGCTCCGTCATGCCCAGCGAACCGATTGCCTCACCGCTGACCATTTTGGGCAGCCACTGCGCCTTTTGTTCGTCGGTGCCGAACGCCAGAATATAGCTTGCCACAAGGTCCGTATGGATAAGGAAGCCGGGGCCACTGGTGCCAACGCGCCACAATTCCTCGAACACCACGACATCATAAAGGTAGTCTGCACCGATCCCGCCGAACTCTTCGGGCACAGTGCAGCAAAGCATACCTGCCTCACCCGCCTTCAGCCACAAATCCCGCGGAACGATGCCGTCCTTTTCCCACTGATCGTGATAGGGGACAATTTCCTGCTCCATGAACTTGCGGACGGAATCCCGCCACATTTCATGCTCGGACGTAAAAAGGTTGCGTTCGATCATCGCGTATCAGTCCTTATTTCTGGGCAGCCTTCGACTTTGCCGTCGAGGCCTCAATCGCTTCGCGCGCCGCGCGCCATTGATCGTCAGTCATGTTGGTGAGATCGGCAAAGGTGCTGGGTGCTGCCAGATGCTGCCCGCCATCAATGGCAATGGTCTGCCCGGTGAGATAATCGCAACCATCGGACAGGAGGAAGGCGATCAGGTTCGTCAATTCCGGCATATTGCCAAAACGGCGCAGCGGGATCGTGTCGCAATTCGTTGCCGAGCTCTGCGTATCGGGCAGCGGGTTAAGCTTTTCCCACGCTTCAGGCGTGGGGAATGGCCCCGGCGCGGTGGCGTTAAGGCGAATACCGTAAGGCCCCCATTCACTTGCCAGCGACATCGTCATCGCGTGGAGCGCCGTCTTGGCCATGGCAGAGGGCACTACAAAAGCGGAACCCGTCCATACCCAGGTAACAAGGTTGGACACGACCGATCCCTTGATCCCCTGGTCGATCCAGCGCTTGCCGCATGAAAGCGTGGCATGGAAGCTGCCATCCATGACTGTCGAGGTAATGGCCCGGAAGCCACGCGCGCTCAGATCCTTGGTCGGCGAGATGAAATTGGCGGCCGCATTATTAACAAGGCCGGTAAGCGGCGCATCCTGCCAGATGCCTTCGATCATCACATCCACTGCATCGGCATCGCGCACGTCGCAGGCATGAGCCTTTACCACGCCGCCGGTCTTTTCAGAGATGGCGTTCGCAGCCTCCTCCAGCATGCCGAGTCGCCTGCCGCAAATGTGGACCTTGGCCCCAAGCGCGGACATCGCCGTTGCGATTTCCTTGCCAAGGCCACCGCCACCGCCAGTTATGAGAATGACCTTGTTGGCCAGCGCATCATCACGAAAAATCACAGCAGGCTCTCCCATGCTTCATTCACCACTATGACTAGAGGCTTGCCAAGAGTTCGTCAACCTGTTTACTATTGTTGCAGCAAGCAGCGGGGAATCACCTCGCCTGCCTGCATCACGAACGCCACTGCACGATTATACGGTTGGGAGCCATGGACGCCTACATCTCATCTATCGCCGGATATCTGCCATTATTGCGGCTGAACCGCGCCGACGCGGCGCGCGAATTTTCCTGGGCGGGCCTACCCCTTCCCCGTAAAGGTCTGCGCGCTGTTGCAGGCTGGGACGAAGACCCGCTGACGATGGCAGTCGAATCGGCTCGTTCGCTTGTTGACGAATCAGCGCCTGACGCGATTCGCTTTGCATCGACCTCCGCCTATTTCACTGATCGCGCCCAGTCCGCGATCATGCTGGATGCGCTGGCCTTGCCCCGGACGACTCGCAGCAGCGACGTTGCCAACACGCGCCGCGCAGGCACATCGGCGTTGCTTGACGCACTGTTGGCCGCCCGCGACGAAATCGTGGCCGTTGCGGAAAAACGCGATGTGCAGCCCGGCAACCCCAGCCAGCTTGCCTTTGGCGATGGCGCGGCAGCAATCCGCACCGGCACCAGCGGCGGCGCGCGGCTTGTCGGTCATGCTTCGCTGACGCATGACTTCATCGACCGCTACAGCTCGCGCGAGCACCCTACCTCCTATGCTTATGAGGAACGGTTTGCCCGTGACGTTTCGATAGCCGAAATGTTGCTTCCGGCCGTGCGCGCTGCATGTGAAAGTGCAGGAATTGAACCCTCGGCCATTGCGCAAGTCGCGGTTGCGGAGCCAGTCGGCGGGTGCTGGGCATCCGGCGCGCGCAAACTTGGCATTGAAGCCACCAACCACTGCGCCACCGTTTCGGACAATGCGGGCGATCTGGGCGCGGCCCACGCGCTATACGGGTTTGGCCTTGCGCTCCATTCGGCAAAAGTGGGCGATTACGTCCTTCTCGCCGGGTTCGGGAGCGGGGTCGATGCGCTGATTTTCGTTGTCGAAAGAGACGTTCCGGGCGCATCCGCCATGGCCGCTGCACTGGAAGAAGGCGACACGCTGTCGGGCATCACCCGCTTCCTCAGCCTCACTGGCTCGATAGATATTGACTGGGGCATGCGTTCAGAGTTTTCCCAGAAGGCGCAAGCCACCGTTCTGGAGCGCATCGGCCGGGACATGATCGGCTTTATCGGTGGGCGCGACAGCACGGGTAACGTCCAGTTTCCCAAAAGCGATATCCCCGTGAACCCGGCGCTGGGTGCAGTCGAAAAACTTGAAGACGTGCGCCTTGCCGAGGATACAGCCACAATCGTTTCGATCACGGCGGACAGGCTCAATTTCACGCCCGACCCGCCATTCGATTTTGGCCTCGTGCAGTTTGACAATGGCGCACGAGTGCTGATGGAAATGACTGACCGGCCAAAGGGCGGTTTCGCCGTCGGCCAGAAAGTTCGTATGCGCCTGCGTATCAAATCGCAGAACAAGGCGCTCGGCTTCCGCACCTATTTCTGGAAAGCCGCCCCACTCACCCGCCAGCAACTGGGAGACGCCTGATGGCCAAGGGCATCAAGGACAAGGTCGCCATTATCGGCATGGGCTGCACCCGCTTTGGCGAACGCTGGGACGTCGGTGCGGACGGGCTGATGGTCGAAGCATTTGCAGAAGCTCTTGCGGATGCGGGAATAGAGCGCGACCGGATTGGCGCTGCATGGGTCGGCAATGCGCTGGATGACATCAACGTGGGCAACAGCGCCCTGCCCGCCGCCCATGCCTTGCGGCTGAAACAGATTCCTGTGACGCGCGTCGAAAACATGTGCGCCACCGGAACAGAGGCACTGCGTGGCGCCAGCTATGCCGTGGCGTCCGGCGCGGTTGATATTGCGCTCGCCATCGGTGTCGAAAAGCTGAAAGACACCGGCTATGGCGGATTGCCGCTCAGGACCAAGGGCGTGCAGAACGATTTGTGGATGCCTTACGGCTCCGCACCGGGCACATTCGCGCAGCTTGCCGGGGCCTATGCCGCCAAGCATGGCATTGATGCGGCTGACCTGAAACGCGCCATGGCGCACGTTTCATGGAAGAGCCACCAGAATGGGACAAAATCGCCCAAGGCGCACCTGCGTAAAGCGATTGAAATGGACAAGATTATCGGCGCTCCACTGATCGCCGATCCGCTTGGCCTGTTCGATTGCTGCGGCGTGTCAGACGGGGCGGCGGCAGCCATTGTCACGACACCCGAAATTGCGAGGGAACTGGGTATTTCCAACCCGGTGACAGTCAAGGCGATCCAGCTTTCAGCCAGCAACGGGACGGAACTGCAATTTTCCGACTGGGATGGTGCGTCCGTCCCCAACACGCAGGCTGCTGCACAACGTGCCTATGCAGAGGCCGGCATTTCCGATCCGCGCAGCGAAATCGACATAACCGAAGTGCATGACTGCTTTTCCATTACAGAACTGGTCACCATGGAAGACCTTGGCCTGTCCGATCCGGGACGTGCGCCAGCCGATATTCTCGACGGACGTTATGATGCAGACGGTGCAATCCCGTGCCAGCTTGATGGCGGGCTGAAATGTTTCGGCCACCCGGTTGGCGCAACAGGTCTGCGCATGGTCTATGAGGTCTATAACCAGTTGTCCGGCCGCGCAGGTGATAGGCAGAAAGACAACGTCCGCATCGGGCTGACACATAATCTGGGTGGCGCGCCATTCAACTCTGTGGCAGCCGTCGCCATCCTTGGGCGAATGGATTGATAGGGGAGAGAAAATGGCAGGTCTGTATTTCGATGAGTTCACCGAGGGCCAGGTGTTCGAGCACGAAGTGCGTCGCACTGTGCTCGACATGGACAATATGCTCTATTCGTCGCTGACGTATAATCCGGCGGCGATCCATATCGATCACGCTTATTGCGAAACAACGGAGTTCGGCAAACCGCTGATGAACTCCATGTTCACGCTCGGCCTTGTTATCGGCCTTTCGGTGCAGGATACCACCTTTGGCACCACTATTGGCAACCTGGGCATGACGGAAACGACGTTCCCCAAGCCGGTCTTTGCAGGCGATACGATCCGCAGCCAGACGACCGTTCTGGCGCTGCGCGAGAGCAAGTCGCGCCCGACACAGGGGATCGTGACTTTCGAACATGTCGGCTTCAACCAGCGCGATGAAATGGTGTGCCGCACCGTGCGTAACGCGCTCATGATGAAGAAACCCGTATCATGAGGCTGCGTTCACTTCTGTTCGTGCCGGGGGATTCTGAAAAGAAGTTCGGCAAGGCGCGCGAAACCGGCGCGGATGCGCTGATTTTAGACCTTGAGGACGCAGTTGCCGCCTCGCAAAAGCCCGTTGCGCGCGAAATGGTGAAAGGCTGGATCGATCAGGCCAACGATATAGAGCCTGCTCTTTTTGTCAGGGTCAATCCGCTGGATAGCGGCCTGACACTGGCGGACCTTGCCGCTGTCGTTCGACCGGGACTGGCTGGTATTCTGGTGCCCAAAGCCAATGGCGGCCATGATATCCAGCGGATCGACAACTATCTGTCTGCTCTGGAAGAAAAGGCTGGCATCGCGCAAGGAACAGTCAAGATTGCCGTCGTCTGCACCGAAACGCCTGCCGCAATGTTCGCGCTCGGCACATATCAGGGGGCGAGCGACCGGCTGGTCGGCCTGACCTGGGGCGCAGAGGATCTGGGCGCTGCCATCGGCATTACGGATAACAAGGAACCGGACGGCAGCTGGACCTTCCCTTATCAGGTCGCGCGCGCGCAGTGCCTGTTTGCCGCTTCGGCAGCGGGTGTGGCGCCGATCGATACGCTTTACGGCAACTTCAAAGACCCCGAAGGTCTTGAAACGGATTGCCGCCGCGCCCGCCGCGATGGCTTCACCGGGCGTATCGCAATTCACCCCGCTCAGGTCGAAACGATCAACCGGTGCTTTACCCCGTCAGAGGAAGAAGTCGCATTCGCCCGCCGCGTGGTAGAAGCCTTTGCCGCCAATCCCACTGCAGGGACGCTGGGGATCGACGGCAAGATGGTCGACCTTCCGCATCTGACGGCTGCCCGCAAAACTCTGGCGGCTGCTGGCGTAGAGATTCTGGACTAACCGGCGATAGCGCCACCGTGGCCAGTTTTCGGCCCGAAAAAGCAAAGCAAGGATACCTGAAATGGAAATCGAACTCAGCGATATTCACACAGAAATTCAGGATAACGTTGGCAAAATTGTCGATTCGTTCGACGATGAATACTGGTCAAACCTCGACCAGGCCGGCCAATTCCCGCACGAGTTTCATCGCGCCATGGCCGATGCTGGCTGGCTGGGTATCACCATGCCCGAAGAACTGGGTGGCGCTGGGCTTGGCGTGACCGAAGCGGCCATCATGATGAACCGTGTCTGCCAGGGATCGGGTGGCTATTCGGCAGCTTCCACAATCCACCTTAACCTGTTCGGCCCGCACGCCGTCGTGGTGTTCGGCACGCCGGAGCAGAAAGAGCGGATGCTGACCCCGCTGATCAAGGGTGAGGACAAGGCCTGTTTCGGTGTGACCGAGCCTGACGCTGGCCTCGATACGACCAGCATCAAGACTTTCGCGACCAAGGTGGATGGCGGCTATCGCATCACCGGACGCAAGATCTGGACATCATCAGGACAAGTCGCGAACAAGATCGTCATTCTTGCCCGCACCACCCCCAAGGAAGAATGCAAACGCCCGACAGACGGCATGAGCTTCTTCTATACCGATCTCGACCACGACCAGATCGAGGTGCGCCGCATTCCGAAAATGGGCCGCAACGCTGTCGATTCCAATGCGACATTCATCGACGATTACTTCGTGCCCGATGAAGATCTGATCGGTGAGGAAGGCAAGGGATTCCACTATATCCTGCACAGCCTCAACCCGGAGCGTATTCTTGTCGCCTCCGAAGCCATCGGTCTGGGCCAGGGCGCGCTGAAACGCGCCGCCCAATATGCAGCCGAACGCAGCGTCTTTGGCCGTCAGATCGGCATGAACCAGGGTATCCAGCACCCGCTGGCGGAAAACTGGATGTATCTGGAATCCGCCTTCTGGACAGTGATGCGCGCGGCCTACCTCTATGACGCGGGCAAGCCGTGCGGGGCGGAAGCCAATGCTGGCAAGTTCCTGGGCGCACGCGCTTCGTTCGAAGCCTGCACCCGCGCCGTGATGACGCATGGCGGCATGGGATATTCGCGCGAATATCAGGTCGAGCGCCTGTTCCGCGAAAGCATCCTGCTGCGCATTGCGCCTGTCACCGAACAGATGATCTGCAATTTCATCGCCGAGAAGGTTCTGGACCTTCCCAAGAGCTACTGAGGAATTTGACGTGGGCATGATGGACGGAAAAGTCGCGCTGGTTACTGGCGCGGGACGCGGTGTCGGGCGCGGGATCGCGCTGGAGTTCGCCAAGGCTGGCGCTGCTGTCGTAGTCAACGATCTGGGCGTTGCCCTGTCGGGCGAAGGCGAGTCCGAAGGCTCCCCCGCTGAACAGGTAGTCGAGGAAATCCGCAACATGGGCGGCAAGGCTGTTGCCAACCATGACAGCGTTGCCGAATGGGAAGGCGGACAGGCCATGGTCCGCGACGCCATCGACAATTTTGGCCGGATTGACGCTGTTGTGAACAATGCGGGCAATTTGCGCGACATGTTCTTTCACAAGATGGGACCGGACGATTTCGACGCGGTGATCGCCGTCCATCTCAAGGGCAGTTTCAATACCAGCCGCGCCGCAGCCCCCTTGTTCAAGGAACAGGGTTCTGGCGCTTATGTCCACATGACCTCAACCAGCGGTCTTGTCGGCAACTTCGGTCAGGCGAATTATGCGGCAGCCAAGCTGGGTATTTGCGGGTTATCCAAATCTATCGCGCTCGACATGCAGCGTTTTGGAGTGCGCTCCAACGCAGTCGCGCCCTTCGCATGGACCCGGATGATCGATTCCATTCCTACCGACACACCGGAACAGCAAGCCCGCGTCGAAGGCCTGAAAAAGCTGGTCCCTGAAAAGATCGCTCCGTTCTGCGTCGCGCTCTGCAGCGATGCCGGAAAGGATGTAACTGGCCAGATTTTCGGCGTCCGCAACAACGAGATCTACCTGTTCAGCCAGCCGCGCCCGATCAAGACCGCGCACACATCAGACGGGTGGACACCCGAAACCGTGGCGGAACGCGTATTCGACCAGTTCAGGGCCGATTTCTACCCGCTGCACCGTTCCGGCGATGTCTTTACCTGGGATCCGGTGTGAGATGATCGACCCCCTAGCGCTGTTCGATCACGACTTTGGTGAGGCCCGGCGTGTGCTGGAGCCACGCGATGCGATCATCTATGCGCTGGGCGTAGGGCTTGGCCGCGACCCGCTTGATGCGGCAGACCTTCGCTTCCTTGACGAACGCAACCTTTCGGTTCTGCCGACTTATGCCGTTACGCTTGGCACGCCGGGCATGTGGATGCGCGATCCGAAGTTCGGCATTGATTTCGGCAAGCTGGTCCACATGGCGCAGGAAGCGGCGTTTCCTACTCCTCTGCCGGCCAGCGGCGAGATTGTCGCCACTGCCAAAGTCATTTCGCTGACCGATCGCGGCGAAGGCAAAGGCGCCGTCCTTTCTCTGGAACGCAAGATCACAGATGCAAAGAGCGGCGCTCTTTACTGCCGTCTGGTGCAGACGCTGTTGCTGCGCGGGAATGGCGGTTTTGGTGGCCCACCGACCGGGCGCACGGACGGGTTCGCGTTTGATGGTGAATGCGATGCCAGCGCCAATTTTGAAACATCGCCCCGCGCGGCCCTGATCTACCGCCTGTCAGGGGACTGGAATCCGCTACATCTGGACCCTGAATTTGCGCGCAAGGCGGGGTTTGACAGGCCGATCCTGCAAGGCCTTGCCAGTTACGCCATTGGCGCAATTGCAGCATCGCGCGCATTGGACCGCGACCCTGCCGATGTCAGCCATCTGGTTTGCCGGTTTAGCGGTATCGTAATGCCCGGCGATATGCTGCGAGTGGACGTCTGGAAAGATGGCGACAAGGCCCATTTCCGCGGCTTTGTGGAGGACCGCAAGGTTCTGGATGCCGGGGAAATTTCATGGAGGAAATCATAAGATGAGCGAGCTTGGCAAGAAACTGCGCGCAAAGCTGCGCTTGCCGGTCATGGCAGGGCCAATGTTCATCGCGTCGACCGCCGATCTGGTAATCGCGCAGTGCAACGCCGGGATCATCGGCTCAATGCCCGCGCTCAACCCGCGCACGACAGAACAGCTTGATGCCGACATCGCGCGCATTGCCGCCAATGTGGGCGACAAGCCCTACGCCATCAATCTGGTGGCGCATAAAAGCAACTCTCGCCTCGAAGCCGATCTTGACGTCGTGCTAAAACACAAGGTGCCGATCGTGGTTCTGGCGCTTGCTGCCAACCCCGATCTTGTGCGCCAGTTGCAGGCCAATGGCAGTCTTGTTTTTCAGGACGTCATAAAGGATCGCCATGCCCGCAAGTGTGCGGAAATGGGCGTGGATGGCATCATTGCCGTCAGCGCCGGTGCTGGTGGGCATACGGGGCCGATTTCTCCTTTCGCGCTGACAGCCGAAATCCGTGAATGGTGGGATGGCCTGCTGCTCCTATCAGGAGCCATTGCCACGGGCCATGGCGTGCTGGCGGCAGAGGCACTGGGCGCGGACCTTGCCTATATCGGTTCTGCCTTTCTCGCTTGCGAAGAGGCCAATACCCAGCCCGGTTTCAAGCAGATGATCGTAGATTACGCCGCAGACGATATCGTTGTTGCCGACTGCTTCACCGGGGTTCCGGCGAACTTCCTGCGCCCTTCGATCATCGAAAACGGGCTGGACCCGAACAACCTTCGTCGTACTGAGGGCAAAACCATCAATATCGACGGCGGTGGCGACAATGCCAAAGCCTGGAAAGAAATATGGAGCGCAGGCCAGGGAATCGGCGCAATAAAGTCTGCCGCTCCCGCTGCTGACTATATAAACTGGCTCGCGAGCGACTATGCCGCTGCACGCCAGGCAATCGGGTGCTGACAGACCTGCGCGTAAAAAGGAGAGGCCGCCATGAATATCCGTCACGCAATATATGCTATCGCATCAATTGGTTCCCTGATCTGGGCATGGACATACGGCCTTGCATGGGCGATGGAAGGCGGCGATCTGATGAACCTGCCGAGCTTTTTTATCGATGCGTTCAACAGCGGGCCTGCAGCTGCCTTTCTCACCATTGATATTCTGGTCGTCTGGGGCGCGTTCCTCATCTGGGTGATCCCCGATGCACAGCGCATCGGGCTGGGAACGAAAACAGGGGTGCTGTTCTTTGCCCTTTCTTTTCTTGGCACCTGTTTTGCCTTCCCGCTTTACCTGATCCGGCGCGAACGCCACCTTGCCGCGCAGCAGCAGGCAGGCTGACCTTACGATGGCTGTCAATCGCAAGGTCCTGCTGACATCGCGGCCCAAAGGCATCGCGCAGGCTGAAAACTTTGCGATCATCTCCCGCGCAGACCCTGCCCCGGAAGCGGGTGAACTGAGGGTGCAAAACCTGTTTCTCTCTGTCGAACCGGCCATGCGCGGCTGGATCGCAGACCCCGGCAACTATGCCGAACCCGTGCCGGTGGGCAGCGTCATGCGGGCGCTTTGCGTGGGCCGGGTGCTGGAAAGCAAAACGCCGGAATATGCCGTGGGCGATTTGCTGTTCGGCTGGTTTGGCTGGCAGGAAGAGGCAGTCGTCGCTTCGGACGCGGTCATCCGCAAAGTGCCTGACAATGGCCTTTCCCCGTCGCTGGCGCTGGGGGTTCTGGGCATTAACGGCGTCACTGCGCATGTCGGGATGTCAGCGATTGGGCAACCCGGACCGAATGATACCGTGGTGGTTTCAACCGCAGCAGGCTCGGTCGGGTCGGCGGCAGGCCAGATAGCCAGGATCATGGGTGCAGGCACGGTCGGCATTGCCGGTGGACCGGACAAGGTCCGGCAGTGCGTGGAAACTTTCGGCTATGACGCCGCGATAGATTATCGCGTGGACGGCCTTGCTGCTGCACTGGATGCTGCCTGCCCCAATGGGATCAACGTCTATTTTGATAATGTCGCCGGGCAGATCAGCGACACCGTCTATCCGCGTCTTGCCATTGGAGCGCGTGTTGTGGTTTGCGGCACTGCATCCATCCCGCAGTGGGACCCGTGGCCGGTTGGCCCGCGCATCGAACGGCACTTGCTGACAAAACGCGCCCGGATGCAGGGCTTCGTCATTTTCGACCACATGGACAAGTGGGATTCCGCCGTCGATCAGCTTTCCGGGTGGATTCGCGAAGGCAAACTCCATTACGCGGAAGATATGCTGGACGGTATAGATGCCTGCCCGGATGCGATTGCAGGCCTTTATCGCGGCGAAAATATGGGTAAGCGGATTATTCGCATCGCTGACTGACGCTAACCCGATTTAATTAAGTCATAAATAATTCAATCGCTTGCCGTCCGGCAAAAGCAACCGCAACGTGCCTTGGGATGGCCCGCTGCCTTGCGCCATTCTCCCACGCCTGATCCATCAAACACACTCTCTTGAAATTTGATCTCGAACAAAGTTATTTTTGCGTATATTATATACGCATTAAGAAGTCGGGATAAGGAGAGCTGCAAATGGCACTGACACAAAACCCCGCCGCACGCGAAGTCCTTGGCCAGATCGTCAAGGATCCTCGCTATGGCGAATATACAAGCGTTCCGCTGATGGCATACCAACAGGCGATACTCGTCTTCGGGTCGCTCGGCATTTTTGCTTTGGCAACATGGGGCTACATGGCTGGCCATGTGCCACTGTGGCTAGCCATCCCGGCCAATATCTGGGCCGTTTACCTTGCATTTTCTCCGCTGCACGACGCCTCGCACCGCGCGCTGTCCAGCAATGGGTTTCTTAACGACTTTCTTGGCGTATTGACCGGGCAACTTCTGCTCCCCGGCGTCAATATGACGGCATTTCGCACGATCCACATGGATCATCACCGGTTTGTCGGGGAGGAAGGTCGTGATCCGGATACGGCACTGGTTGATCCGCCGAAATGGGCTGGCCTGTCCTATCTCATGTTTGCCGATCTCAACTGGGTTTACTGGTATTATCGCTATGGCCGGAAGATCTGGTCACGAAAAATGACGCTCTACATCCACATCATGCTGGCAGCAGTAATCGTCTCGCACGTCGCATTCCTGATGTCGCCGTGGTGGAAGGAATTCCTGCTGCTCTATGTCGTGCCGCAACGCATCGGTCTGGGGCTGATTGCCTACAACTTCGCCCATATTCAGCATCCGAGCGGATTGACCTGGAACGAGCATCCCTTCCAATCGACTGTCTTCATTCGCGGAAAATCAGCCTTGCGTCGGCTGATGTTCGGGCAGGAAGACCACACGATCCACCATCTCGTGCCGCATGTCCCCTGGTACAAATACAAACGGATATGGGAACTCGCCAACGGGACGCTGCACGAACAGGGCATTCCTTCGCGCAGCTGGACACACGCGAACAGACAGTTGCCCGAACTCGATGATGGAAAACAGACTTTCCTCATGGCTGTCGCGGAAACCCGGGACGAAGCACAGGCAATCCGTTCGTTCCTGCTTTCCCCCGTGGACGGGCAGGCCCTGCCCCCAGGCCACCCCGGTTCCCACCTTGAAGTGACATTGGCCGACAACCTGATGCGCCAGTATTCCATCGTTGAACATGACCGTGTGGCAAACGGCTGGCGAATTGCAGTGAAATGCGAAGAAAGTGGCCGTGGCGGATCAAAGGCGATGCACGCCCTGAAACAGGGTGACACGATCACCGTGTCGCGTCCGCACAACAATTTCGTGCTTTACGAGGCTGCACCGGCGTTCCGGCTGGTTGCAGGCGGTATTGGCCTGACGCCGCTTTACGCGATGGCCAATCGGCTTATGCGTCTGGACAAGCCTTTCACACTGCATGTCTGTGCGCGAAGCGAAGCCGACCTGGCTTTCCGCCAGACGCTGCTTGGCCATCCGCTGTCGAGCCACACACAGGTCCACTATGACACCAGCGAGGGCGCCAGTTCATTCAATCCCGCCCAGGCGCTCGCCAGCCCTGCCTCGCGTGAACTGCTCTACATTTGCGGACCGCAAGGTTTCATGGATTGGGTGCGGAATGAAGCCTTGGCGCTTGGTTGGGAAGCCAACCAGATTCGCACCGAAAGTTTCGGGGCAAACAACACCTCGGTTGAGGATAACCACCCCTTCAAGGTGCGACTGGCGAAGTCCAAC
>JAGREQ010000499.1 GCA_020446465.1 Novosphingobium sp.
CGGTATCAATCAGAAGACCGTTTCCAAGTGGAAGAAGCGGTCATCGACGGCTGATCTGAAGACGGGACCAAAAGAGCCGCATTCGACGGTTCTGTCCGTCGAGGAAGAAGCCATCATCACTACCTTCCGGCGCCACACGCTGCTGCCGCTTGATGACTGTCTCTACGCCTTGCAGCCGACGATACCGCATCTGACGCGGTCGTCTCTGCACCGCTGTTTGCAACGCCATGGCATTAGCCGGTTGCCGGATGTGGAAGGTGACAAGACGGCAAGAAGGAAGTTCAAATGCTACCCGATCGGCTATTTCCATATCGACATCGCCGAGGTTCAGACCGTCGAAGGCAAACTCTACATGTTTGTCGCCATTGACCGAACGTCCAAGTTCGCCTTCGCACAGCTGGTCGGGAAAGCCGGCAAGATGGCGGCGGCTCAGTTCCTGCGAGACCTGATTGCAGCCATTCCCTATCGCATCCATATCATCCTGACCGACAACGGCATCCAGTTCACCAACCGGGCCAGAGACAAATACGCATTCCAGCACATCTTCGGCCGCGTTTGCGAGGAAAATGGCATCGAGCACAGGCTGACTAAGGTGAAGCATCCCTGGACGAATGGACAGG
>JAGREQ010000500.1 GCA_020446465.1 Novosphingobium sp.
CAAGGGCATGGACCGGGTGTCGGCCGACCACATGGGCATCATGGCGACGGTCATGAATGCGCTGGCCATGCAGGGTGTGCTCAACCGCAAGGGTGTCGATGCCCGGGTACTCTCTGCCATCGCCATGCCGACGGTGTGCGAGACCTATTCGCGCGCCAAGGGCATTCATCATCTGGAGCAGGGGCGCATCGTCATCTGTGCCGCTGGCACCGGGCTTCCCTTTTTCACCACCGATACCGGCGCCGCCCTGCGTGCCGCCGAATTGCAGTGCGATGCCTTGTTCAAGGGCACCAGCGTCGATGGCGTCTACACCGCCGATCCCAAGCGCGATCCGTCGGCCACACGCTATGACACCGTCACCTTCGGCGAGATTCTGGCAAGGGATCTCAGGATCATGGACCCTGCCGCCATTGCCCTTGCGCGCGATAACGGGATTCCGGTAGTGGTGTTCTCCATCAGGAAGCCCGGGGCCGTCTGCGAGGTGCTTGCCGGACGCGGCCTCTACACGACCGTGACGAAGGAGTAATCCCATGGCCCAGCCGCAACCCTACGACGCCCAGGACATCAAGCGCCGCATGCATGGCGCAGCAGAATCGCTCAGGCATGATTTCGGCGGCC
>JAGREQ010000501.1 GCA_020446465.1 Novosphingobium sp.
GTGGTCATCTTATCATCCTTGTTTTCCTTGGTTGCAGGAAGCTTGTTCGGTATGCCGAACAAAATCGTGCCGCGCAAGTAGACGCGGCGGTTTGTTCGGTATATATCGAACAGCATCGTATCGCTTTGCGCCGATTCCCTCCTCCTCCTGGCCAGAAAGGGCTCCCATGACCGCTATTGCCGCCTTCCTCCGCAAGACCCCCGTCCCCCGACTGCAAGACTATTTCACCGCTGCTGGGTTTACCTCTCTTCCGCCAGTCGATTGGACCAAGCCCGAGTCGGAGGTCGTCGAGCCCTTGATCAAGGCGGTCGACGATATGAACGATGACGAAAAACAGCGCGTTGTTCTTGATGCAGGCCGGGTCGCTGCCCTCGCGGATGAGCCAGGACAGAACGCCTTGCAGAACGTGGTTCTCAACCGCGCTGTGTTCGACCCGCTGGAAGGGGCAAACAATCGCTCGCTCTGGGTCTTCCTCAATGAGACCGATCGTTTCCGTCTGGCCGAAGAGGTCCGCTACAATGATGAGCGCCGCCGGACCCGGTCGTGGAGCGGTTTCGGCGTCGATGCTGATCTGGCAGTGCGGAAGGATCCAATCTCGATCGCGGCCTTTACCGCAGC
>JAGREQ010000502.1 GCA_020446465.1 Novosphingobium sp.
CATGCCAAAGGCAAGGGAAACCGCGTGCGGGAAAGCGGTCAGGCCGCTGCCATCGGGGCGCGCAGCGCGGCGCGCTCTTCCGCGATCAGTTCGTTGGCCTCGTCAAGGCACTGGCCGCAATTGGGGCGCTTGCCCAGCTTGCCGTAGAGGCTTTCCGCATCGCCGCAGTGCTGCCGCGCAGCCTGGCGCAGGTCACATTCCCGAATGGCGTTGCAGATGCAGGTATACATGCCGGGCGAATCTCTCTTTCGCCAATCAAGCTAATGCGAATGGATTGCATTAGCAAGGGCGTCGATCAACGCCGTAACGGGAACAGCTGCCAGTAGGTGAGGCAGCGCCACAGCCATTCGAGCGGGCCATAGCGGTAACGCGCCAGCCACGGCTTCGACCACATCAGCATCACCGCCCAGCCCAGCGCCACCACCAGGTAAAGTTCGGGCCGGGTCAGTTCGCCCCATAGCCCGCCCGCCCAGGGGTGGAAGATGGACATCATCAGCAGCGAAGTGCCGAGGTAATTCGAAAAGGCCATGCGTCCGGCAGCGGAAAGCCGTTCGGCCAGCCAGCCCTGCGCCGTGGCGCCATAGACGGCCAGCACCGCCGCCAGCCCCATCACCACC
>JAGREQ010000503.1 GCA_020446465.1 Novosphingobium sp.
CTCAAGGGCAGCCTGCATTCGCCACGCGATGGCCATGACGAGCACTGCCCCGCCCATGACGAAGGCAAGCGTGGGGTCCCACGCACCAAAGAGGTCGAGAAACCCGCGCACGCGCGCAGGATCGGTCATCCCGCCGAGTGCAAGGCCTGCCCCGAACAGCAGGCCCGACGTTCCCGCAACTGCGACCCGCGCGCTCATTTGAGCACCGCCAGGCCAAGCATGTTCATCACCGCAACGGTAGCGAAACCGAAGGCCATGAACGTCAGTGTGGCCACGATCGACCGCTGGGAAAGGCGGCTCATCCCGCAAACGCCATGGCCGCTGGTGCAGCCGCTACCCAGACGCGTGCCGAAGCCGACGATCAGCCCGGCAACGATCAACGGCAACGGACCGGTGAACTCGAACTCAGGCGCGCCGTTCAGCATGGCGACGACGAAGGCGCCAAGCGGCAAGCCGATCACGAAAGCCCATGCCGCAGCGCGAGGCAGCGAACTGCCCCCCAGCCCAACCGCCCGCGCCGCGATGCCGGACACTCCGGCAACGCGGCCGACGCCCAGCAGCATGACCATGCTGGCCACTCCGATGAGCACACCCCCGACGAGGCCCGCAAGCGGTG
>JAGREQ010000504.1 GCA_020446465.1 Novosphingobium sp.
CCACCGGCTGATCTCGGCGGGCATCGGCACCGAGGACCGGGTCGCGGTGCTGCTGGACAAATCCCCGGAACTGGTGATCACCGCACTCGGCGTGGCCAAGTCCGGTGCGGTGTACCTGCCGGTGGACCCGACCTACCCGCCCGAGCGCCTGGAGTTCATCCTGGCCGACTGCGACGCCAAACTCGTCATCCGGGAACCCGTCGGCGACCTCGATGGACAGCCGAGTAGCGACCCCACCGACGCCGACCGGATCCGGCCGCTGACCCCGAACAACACCGCCTACCTGATCTACACCTCCGGCACCACCGGAACCCCCAAGGGCGTCCCGGTGCCGCACCGCCCGATCGCCGAATACTTCGTCTGGTTCAAGGGTGACTACAACGTCGGCGCCGGCGACCGCATGCTGCAGGTCGCCTCGCCCAGCTTCGACATCTCGCTGGCCGAGGTGTTCGGGACCCTGGCCTGCGGGGCGCGGGTCGTCGTGCACAAGCCCGGCGGATTGGCCGACATCGGCTACCTGACCGAACTGCTGCGCAACGAGGGCATCACCGCCATGCACTTCGTGCCGTCGCTGCTCGGACTGTTCCTGTCGCTGCCCGGTGTCAACCAGT
>JAGREQ010000505.1 GCA_020446465.1 Novosphingobium sp.
ATCCATGGCGAATTTGCGCACCCCGTCGATCAGCGCGGTGTTTCCCGTAGTCTGCGTGTCATCGCCGCTCGAAAGAGCGATCTCCTTTGCTTTCTGGGTCAGATTCAGCGCGGCCACCGCATGCTGGCGCACCGCTTCCTGATCCTCGGCGTCCAGTTCCGGGAACCTTGCCCCCACGATCTTGCCCATACGAACCTGCGTGAGTTCCTCGGGCACCAGCTCCTCATCGAAGAGCCCGCGTTCGATCGTGGTCTTGTCTTGAACGAAAGCGGTGATCACCTCGTTGAGGTCTTCCTGGCAGATGCGCTTGGCTTCCTTGCTCTTGGGTTCGACCAGGCCCTTGATCTCGATCTGGAACTGCCCGCTGGCCTCGTTGAAGCCGACATTTTCCTTTTTGGGATCATAGCCGCCCTCGCCGTAATCGAACCCTTCGACAGGGCCGCTTTTCACGGTCTTGGGCGTGAAGTTGAAACGCGGGGCCAGCACCTGCTCCATCAGCAGGCTCGCAGCGATCGCTTTCAACGTGTCGTTGACCGCCTCGGTCACGGCCTCGGCCGCGGCGTCGGGCTCGGCGATCAGGTTGGTGAAGCGCGCGCGCGTCTTGCCCTCG
>JAGREQ010000506.1 GCA_020446465.1 Novosphingobium sp.
AGCTTTGCTTCCAGCCGCTCGCGGGTCCGCTCGATCTCGCCCACACCGGGCAGGAAAGCGAGAATATCGCCTTGCTCTTCGCGCCATGCCGTGAGCACGGCAGAAGCCATGGCATCTTCGATCCGCTTGTCAGGAGAAGCACCCAGCCATTTGATTTCCAGCGGAAAAGCCTTGCCTTCGCTTTCCACCACGGGGGTCTGCTCCCCCAGCAGCGCGGCAAAGCGCGCGCCGTCGATGGTGGCGCTCATCACCACCAGCCGCAGATCCTCGCGCAGCACCGCGCGGCTTTCCAGCGCCAGCGCAAGGCCCAGATCGCTGTCGAGATGCCGCTCATGCGCTTCGTCGAACAGCACGGCGGAGACGCCCGTCAACTCGGGGTCCTGCACGATGCGATTGACGAAGATCGCCTCTGTTACCACCAGGATGCGCGTTTTCGGCCCCTGCCTGCTGTCCATCCGGGTGAGGTAGCCCACGGTCTCGCCCGGTTTCTCCCCCAGCAATTCCGCCATGCGCTCAGCCGCCGCCCGCGCAGCCACCCGGCGTGGTGAGGTAATGATCACCTGCCCGCTGCACCATTCCTCACCAATCAGCGCGGGTGCAACGGCGGTG
>JAGREQ010000507.1 GCA_020446465.1 Novosphingobium sp.
TCCTTCCAAAAATCCATGCAAAAGTATGATTTGCATGCCCTTTGGAACACAAACTTTTTCAATATCATCATATTTTACAAAAGGATGGATCGAAATTCCAGCTAGAAAATAGCTAGAAAACGGACGGAATTCATGGGTATCAATAGGAAACTTGTCCCAACAATGGGAAGAACAAAATCACGCTTAAATCATTATTTTTATTGTATTTTTACTCCCTTTCACCTAAGATGAACAACTTGCAAATTTGAACCCTTTTAGCTTCCCAAGCTGACGACGAGGGTTCGATTCCCTTCACCCGCTCCAAGCACTTTCAGTGAGTTGCGTGATTAATAGGGGCAGCCCAGCGGCAGGCCAGATACTTCATAGAAACTTGGTCGACTAAGTTGCTCGCGGACGAAGACAAGCTGCCAAACAATGGCGTCATCCAGTTACAGCCAGGCTCTGGGTCTCGCGCAATCGTCCGACACTCACTAGTCGCCCTTGTAGCACTGCGCAGTTCGTGTGAGCCACACAGGATCGTCGCCCTCACCGCTACTCGTTGGCAGAATCAATACCAATTTGCCCATGAACAAAAAGGCCTGGCCTGCCCCTCAGAGGTGGTCCGCCCG
>JAGREQ010000508.1 GCA_020446465.1 Novosphingobium sp.
CATTTCCGGGGAAAGATGCGCGCGCTCGTTCAGCATGGCCGACAACGCCGCCCTCGTAACACCTAGAACTTGCGCCGCGCTCGTGACCGAAAGGCCAAGAGGCTCGATGATCTCACTTTTGACGAAGCCGCCGGGGTGGGCGGGGTTTTTCATACGGATGCCCTGCATCGCACTCATAGCCACCTCCTAGTGGTAATCTTCATAGTCGAGGTCGATGATCTCGATTTCAGTTTGGTCGATCCGGAACGTGATCCGCCAGTTCTTGGTAACGAACAGGCTCCAGGTGCCTTTTCGATCGCCGGTGAGCTGATGGGCCTTCCAGCTCGGGACCGTGCGCAGCTCGTCTTCCCGCTCCATATCTTGCAGGAAGGTGACGATGCGACGGACTTTCGGCACTACGGCCGCCTGCAAGCCGGTGGCGTCATCATCTTCGATGAATCGGCGCAACCCCTTATGGACCACGTTTCGGATTCTCATGTGCCGTCACTATCAGGCTGAAACGTATAGTGTCAAGCGACGCTATACGTTTGCGTCATTTCATGGCCTTGTCGCGTAAGTCGTAAAACCTGCAACAGATCGGCCGCCCCCGGAAAATCAGGAGTTTTCG
>JAGREQ010000049.1 GCA_020446465.1 Novosphingobium sp.
GCATTCGAACAAGCGGCTCCCTTCCGCACCTTCTCCAACTACGTATCCCCGAGTGGTGCCTCGTTGGTGGTGAACCTGTACGTCTCGGCCGTCGACCTGCCTGCGATCGAGGACGTGGATGGCGACGGCGACCTCGACCTGCTGACCTTCAGCCTGGTCGGTTCACTGATGGAGTACCACAAGAACCTGAGCATGGAGTTGTATGGCACGTGCGACAGCCTCAAGTTCGAGCTTCGGAACAAGTGCTGGGGTTCCTTCGTGGAGAACGCCAACAACAACACGGTGGAGTTGAACGCGCCTTGTTCACCGAATGTACCGGCACCTGAAATGGGTACGAATGACGAAGAGATCGCGGCAGCCATCGCCAAGGCGGAAGCGCACGCGGGCAGCACCGTGCTTGCACTTGACCTGGATGGGGACCTGGACAAGGACCTATTGATCGGTGACATCGCGTACAACAACCTTGTGGGCTTGTACAATGGTGGCACGGTGGACCTCGCCTTCATGACCGCGGTGGATACCGACTTCCCGAGCGATGACCAATCGGTGGACCTGGCCATCTTCCCCGGAGCCTACTATGAGGATGTGGATAACGATGGGAGACGGGACCTGATCTGCAGCCCGAGTGCCACTTCGCTGGCCCACAACACCGCGAGCATGTGGTATTACAGGAACGTTGGTACGGATGCCGCCCCGGACTTCGAATTCGTGCAGCAGAACCTCTTTCAGGACCGTATGCTTGAACACGGTGAAGGGGCCTACCCGGTGGCCTTTGATGCCGATGGCGATGGCAGGATGGATCTGCTGGTATCCAATTATGGCTATTTCGTCCCTCCTGACCAGTACAGTGGAAGGATGGCCTACTACAGGAATACGGGCACCGCCCTGGCGCCAGCCTTCGAATTCGTTACGGATGACTACATGGGTCTCAGCTCCAGCGGGATCGGATCATCCTTCTATCCTGCCTTCAGCGATCTGGATGGTGACGGGGATATGGACATGTACATCGGCGACCTGCTGGGTCGCATACATTTCTACAGGAACATCAGCACAGGCCCCGTGGCCCAATTCCAACTGGCACAGGCCAACGTGGTTGACGGCACTGGGGATGCGATCGATGTGGGTCAGTTCGCGACTCCATTGTTCACCGATCTCGACGAGGATGGCCTGCAGGACCTGATCATTGGCGAGCGGAACGGGAACCTGAACTACTACCGCAATACCGGTTCGGCCAGTGCACCGACCTGGACCTTGATCACGGAGGATCTTGGTGGTGTGCTGACCGTGGTCGCACCGAACGTGACCGGCCACTCCGTGCCCGCACTCTTCCGGAATGTGGACGGTGACCGGGAAATGCTACTTGGCTCTGAATCCGGATGGTTGTACCACTATGGAAGCATCGAGGAGGACCCCACCGGGACCTGGACCTTGTTGGACAGCACCTTCATGGACCTGCGTGAAGGGGAGCGTACCGCGCCCTGCCTGTTCGATTTCAATGGGGATGGCAAGCCTGACATGGTGCTCGGGAATCTGCGCGGCGGCCTGTCCTACTGGAGCAGTGATGACCTGCTGAGCGTCGGTGGTGCCAGAGATGGTTCCGGAATACTCTTCAGCATCATCCCGAACCCAGCCACGAACACCGTGGAGCTTGTGTTGAACGGCCCATCAGCCCCAGGCACATGGGTGATCCGCAACGGACTTGGCCAGGAATTGATGCGGACCCGTGCGAACTCCGCCCTGACACGAATGGACGTGCGGGGGCTGAACAGTGGGGTATACTTCGTGAGTTGGGAAAGCGGTGGGATCTCCGTTCCACAGCGCCTGGTGGTGGTGCGTTGACCCGATCGATGGGATCCGGTGATCGACCGTGGGATAGAACCGGGGTCCGTTCCAAAGGGACCAGCCGGCCGACGGAAAATGAAGAAGGCGTCCCGAGGGACGCCTTCTTCATTCGTTCGGACCGTTTCAGGCGGTCACACTGTTCATGTTGTCCAGTACATCCATCACCTCCTTCACCGCCTTTGCACTGGCGTGTGTCAGTTCCATCTCCTCCTTGGTCAGCTTCAACTCGATGATCTTCTCGATCCCGTTGCGCCCCAGGATCACCGGCACTCCCAGGTACACGTCATTCAGTCCGTATTCCCCCTGCAACCAGGCGCACACGGGGAAGACCCGCTTCTGATCACGTACAATGGCCTCGACCATTTGCGCGGCTGCGGTGCCGGGAGCATACCATGCGGATGTACCGAGCAGATTCACGATCTCGCCGCCACCCTTCTTGGTCCGCTCCACAATGGCATCCAATTTTTCCTTGTCGATCAGTTCAGTTACCGGAATGCCCCCTACCGTGGTATAACGAGGCAACGGCACCATGGTATCACCGTGCCCGCCCATCAGCACCGCCTGGATATCCTTCGGACTGACCCCCAACTCCGTGGCCAGGAAAGCGCGGTACCGGGCGGTGTCCAGGATCCCGGCCATGCCGAATACCCGTTGAGCCGGGAACTTGCTGTTCAGAAAGGCACAGTAGGTCATCACGTCCAGTGGATTGCTCACCACGATGATGATGCAGTCGGGAGAATGCTTGATCACATTCTCCGTTACGCTCTTCACGATGTTCGCGTTGGTCGCGATCAAGTCATCGCGGCTCATGCCCGGTTTGCGGGGAACGCCAGCCGTGACGATGATAACGTCCGCGCCTGCGATATCCTTGTAATTGTTGGTGCCGGTGACTTTCGCGTCAAAACCCTGCACGGGGCCGCACTGCGACAGGTCCAGCGCCTTGCCCTGCGGGATACCTTCGGCAATGTCGAACAGCACGACATCGCCCAGTTCTTTCTGAGCGGCGAGGTGAGCGAGCGTGCCGCCAATGTTGCCGGCGCCGATAAGGGCAATTTTCTTTCGAGCCATGAGGAGACGTATTCCTTCCCTGATGCGGGAGCTAGCGTCTGGCATCTGGGATATTCCCCCCGCGTCCCGCGGCAGGGAGAAACCCGGTGAACGGGCTTGCCCTAGGCGGTTGGGAAAGTGATTGCAACCAGCAATATCCCTTGTTGGCGCATTATTTATGATATTGGTTTGCAATAGCGTTTATAGCGTGACTCGTGAGCATTTCCAGCGCCTTGGTCTGGTCAGGAATGGCCGATTTTACACGTTGGCGGTTGCCGGATCATGCTTGCGCGCGCTGTTTCTGATTATCATCGCGATTGCGCTTCAGCAACAGTGTGGCGATATAATCAGGCACGGCGCGGCTATAATAATACCCCTGGCCGAGCGTGCAGCCCGCGCTGCGAACGCTTTTGATCTGCTCTTCGGTTTCCAGACCCTCAGCCACGATATCGAGATCAAGCGTAGTGCCCATGCTTGCCACGGCCCGCAGGATCGCTTCGCTTTTGACGCCAGCATTTTCGCCCGACACGAAACTGCGATCCAGCTTGATCTTCTTGAACGGGAACTTGTTGATGTAGCCGAGTGACGAATAGCCTGTCCCGAAATCGTCGAGAGCAAAGCGAACGCCATAGGACGAAAGTTCCTCGATAAACTTGCCGGCCACTTCGCTGTCATCAATGAACAGGCCTTCTGTCACTTCAAGTTCGAGCCGCCTGGGGTCGAGCCGAGCCTGCTGGATGGCAGTCAGGATGCCCAGTGCCGAGCCATTGGCCTTGATTTGCAAGGGTGAAAGATTGACCGCAACGGTAATGTCCTCAGGCCAGGACGCGCAGGCCCTGGCTGCTTGCGCTGTAATCCAGTTGCCGAGCGTGATGATCAGCCCGGTTTCTTCGGCAATAGGGATGAATTCGTCGGGGCGCAGTTCGCCCTTTTCCGGGTGGAACCAGCGCACCAGTGCCTCGAATGTGCGAATGCGCCCGGTCTTCAGGTCCACGATTGGCTGATAGAAGACGGACAGTTCGTCCCGCTGGATTGCCCCACGCAGTTCCATTTCGATCTCGCGGCGTTTTACAAGGTCCCGGTTCATGGCTTCTGTGAAGAAACTCGCCTGCCGGCGACCGCTGACTTTGGCATGATAGAGCGCAAGGTCAGCCGATTGCATCAGCGTATCAATATCCCCGCAATCGTCGGGATACATGGCAATACCCATCGAACATCCGACATCCAGCCGTTCCTGTTTGTTGCGGAAGGGGCGGTTGATATCCTCCATGATGCGCCCGCCCAGTTCCTCACACTCAAGAAGTGAGCGCATTTCTGCCGCGACAATGAACTCATCGCCGCCAAAGCGAGACAGGACGGCGTTCCGGGGGGCCTGTTCGCGCAGCCGCGCGGCGACTTCGCGCAGCACCTGATCACCCACCGGGTGGCCCAGCGTATCGTTGACTTCCTTGAAACGGTCGAGGTCAATCCACAGGAGCGCCAGTTTGTTACCCGGCTGAAGATCGGTAAACAGGCTGGTAAGCTGGTGATCCAGCCCTGCCCGGTTGGAAAGGCTGGTCAGCACGTCGGTGCGGGCCAGCACTTGCATACGGTCGGCCAGTTGTTTGCTCGTTTCAGCAGCCACGATTGAGCGCCGAAGATTCTCGAATACGTTGATGCAGATGGAGAACAGGGCCGGGAACAGCAGGGCAGCCGTGATGCCAAGGAAAATGAGGGCAAGAGAACCGCTTGCCATTAATGCGCTGGAGATGGGTGCGATAATCAGCAACAACTGCCCCACTGCAATGGTCGGGCGGCCTGCATTGCGTGCGGCGATACCGCAGCCGTAGCACAGGGCATTGCAGACCATCAGCAGTTTGACGTCTGATTCGACATCGAGAATGATCGTGGCGGTCGCGAGATAGGACAGGCAACTGGCGTAGCTCCAGGCGCCCAGTTCATAGACCAGCTCGCGGCGGGAAAAGCCTTTCTGGTTCTTGCGCCATGCAATCTGGGTGCCTGTCACAATACGGAAAAAAAGCGATGGCGGTCAGCGCCACAGTGCCGCCCGCGATCAATGGTTCGTTGGTTTCCAGCGTTGCGATGACTGCGGACAGCACGCCGCAAAGCGCGGCAATGGCAAGGCTGGTCGGCTGCGTGAACAGCGTTTCCACCAGCATTGCGCGAACGCGCTCATCGGTCGAATCGCCTCGACCCAGGTAGTTGAATATGCGACGAAAGTGGCTGATCTTTCGCTCCCAGTGCAATTGCCCCGGTAGCGTTATCGGTAAAGGCTAACGGATTGGTTAATCCGCCTGCTGCGATATTACGAATTTTCTTTGAAAATTATCGAGTTCAGCCATTAACCAAGCTGTGGTCGGCTTTCTGGCTCTGCCGGAATCTCTCTGGCGATGCGCCGGTCGAACAGACGGCAGATCTCGCGCCACTTGTCATAACTGGCCCTGTCACCGTCGAAAAAAGCCTGCCTGGCCTTGGCATGGGCTGCTCTTGCCGCGCCAAGCCCGTACTGCCCGAAATGGCGCAGAGCCTCTTCCAGCAGTGCAGATCCATGGATGCTTTCACCGTTGTCATTGGCGGCATGATAAATGGCGCCGTGCAGGAAAAATCTGCTCGCAAAGGTCAAATCCCTGTTGCGTGCGGCGGCAAATCGGATGGTCATGGAACGTGCGACTTCCTGAATTTATGCGTTATATGTTTGTTGGGAAGGGCATTAGGTTCAAGACGCTAAATCGCCGTTTGCGCTTATGGTTTCCAAAGCGTTTGCATTTGCTGAAATGTTTGCAAGTCTGCGGCTGGCTGCACGTCAGCGTTGCATGATCCATTCGCCGCTGCGGGCATATTCCTTGCGGACCGTGCCACCGCCGGGGAGGCGGTTATTAGCAGAATCGGCGCGTTCCACCGCTGGAGATGGTGGCGTTGAGCCGACGCTTTGCGCCGGGGCAGAGGCAACAGTCAGTCCTGCCTCAACAACGACAGGCGATGTAGCAGTGGTAGCTTTGGCTGAAGCAAACCGGCCAAGGCCAGCCACACCCGGCTCACCGCCTGAATAGCTTGCATGGAATGCGGCCGGTCGTCCCGCAGCGCCTTTCCAGCGATAGAAGACATGGGCGCCAATGGTCCGCACCTTGTCGAGGCTGCTGGCCCAATAAGGGCTGACCGCCAGAGTGTGATAATGCGTGGCAAGACCGATCGGTGCATAGACCGCGCCGCCCAATGCGGCCAGCGCCACGCCGCGCGCCCGGTCCCATCCGAATCTGGATGGTTTGCGCGCAAGAGAGCCGTCGCAGGTAAATGTGAACTGGCAGCCTGTCTGGCGGGTTGAACCCTGATAAACGACACCGCAGACTGTGTCTGGATATGCGGGATGCAAAACCCGGTTCAGCACAACCTGGGCCACGGCGCGCTGGCCAGCATCGGATTCGCTTGCCGCTTCGTAATAGATCGCCTGCGTAAGGCAATCGACTGCGCGCAGCCGGTCAATGCCCGTCTGGGCAGCCAGCAAGGGCCGTGCGGCGGGACCAATATAGGCGAGTGCGGGCTGGGAGGTGGGCGATGCCGGGGTCGCAGTGGCCGGGGACTTGGCATCGCTATCCCAGTGGGCGTTACTATCAAGGGCGTTGCCGGTTTTCTGGCGGCTTTCGTCCGACGCGATCGCAAGCGGCGTATAAGGATCGTCAGCAAGATAATAGAACGCCGAACCGGGGAAACTTTCGCCAGCAGTTTCAAAGCCCATGGTAGCATGGTCGCCCGCCAGGTCAGGCTGGCTTGCAATTGCAGACCATGGCACGGGCGCGGCAAAAGCTGGAACGGCCATCGCGGCAGCCAGCGCTATCAACTTGCGGCCACGATGCCGAGCCTGCCGTTTCGCACCAATGCCACGCACATTGCGCTGCAGCGTCGCGCGAAAGGGGCGCGGCTGGTCGGTATCAGGCAAGGCAAAATGCGAAGTCACGTGCGCGTCAAAATCCTGCCGGGGCTGCATTACCCCTTCATTTTCCGCCTTATTATGGGGAGCGCATAACAGCACCCGATCATTCCGTGCCGTTCCGATACGGGACAGGGGTGGGGGAAAAGTTACCGGCCGTTGGCACGGGACGTGAGGGGGCAGGCTTGCGCTTTATTGCAATGCGGCATAAAGCCCGCGCCGCGTCACGGGTTGCTGCGTGTTGCCTTTGTCCCTGGGCAGAGGCAATGCAAGGCCGAAGAGGGAAGCCGGTGAAATACCGGCGCTGCCCCCGCAACTGTGACCGGGGAGGGCCGCCTCCATAGAAAGCCACTGGTTGACCTGTCGCATCTGCGCGGGTCTGCCGGGAAGGCGGTAGCGGCCTGTCGATCCGGGAGCCAGGAGACCTGCCCATGACCGTCGTTCGCGCGAGCCGGGCGGGGTGCACCGGACGCAGCGGAGCATTGCCCGAAACGGGCGTGCCTCCCGCCATGAACGGCATTTCGTTCATGTCAGGAGATTTTATGCGTAAATATCTGTTTTTCATTGCAACCTGTGCGTCTGCGATCCAACCGGCATGGGCCGCAGACGATAGCGCCGAAAGCGACGGCATTGTCGTGACGGCAACCGGACTGCCGCAGCAGGCTGACCGGACAGGGCAATCCATAACTGTCATCGACCGGGACGAGATCGAGAGCGTGCAGGGGAGTGATGTTACACGCGTCTTGCAGCGCCTTCCCGGCACCACCTTTACCCGTAACGGTCCCTTTGGAAGTCTGACCCTGCTGGGTGTGCGCGGTGCGCCAGCCGGGCAGACGCTGATCCTTGTCGATGGTGTGCGCGCCAATGATCCGGCCAGCGCGAATGGAGAGTTTGATCTTGCCCAACTCGCCAATGGCACGATTGAGGCGATTGAACTTCTGCGCGGGCCAAACTCCGTCGTATGGGGTAGCCAGGCGATGGGCGGGGTGATGAATATCACGACCCGGATGCAGCAGGGCGCTTCGGCAAGTGTGGAATATGGCGGTGAGCGGCAAGTGACGGCCACTGCTGCGGCGGGCCTTGTCGGCGATCTTTACGAAGCCGGCATTTCCGGCAGTTTCGTTGATGGGCGGGGTGTTTCCGCAGCAGATGTCGGGACAGAACGGGATGGCTTCCGGCACTATAACATTGCCGCGCGTGGCAAGGCCCGTCTGAACGATGAGTTCTCGTTCACGGCCAATGCCCGTTATACCCGCGGGAAAGTGGAGCTCGACGGTTTCCCGCCGCCGAACTACACATTTGACGATACCGCCACGCAGGAAAAGCTGACAGCATGGTCGGGGCGTTTTGGCGCACTTTATGAAGAGGGGCGGGTAACGCTCAATGCCGCTTTTGCCATTTCCGATACGAAGCGCGAAGGTGATGATCCGTCCTCCCCCTACACGCTTGACGGCCGGTCAGAGCGCCTGGAACTTCTGGGGCGCGTGGACCTTGGCCATAACATCGTGCTGGATTTCGGGGCTGACAATGAATGGACGCGGTTCAGCAATGCGCCCGATAGCGGCAAGGCTGAAAATGCCAGTGGCCATGCGCTGCTGGGATATTATGGCGAGCATCTGACGCTGACTGGCGGTGTGCGTTATGATGACCATTCACGCTTTGGCGGAGAGTGGACTGTTGGTGCAAATGGTGCGTTTGAGTTCGTGCCCGGATGGCGACTGCGCGCCGGATACGGCGAAGGGTTCAAGGCACCCACGCTCTATCAACTGCTTTCGCAATACGGGAATGAGGCTCTTGCGCCCGAACGCTCCCGCGCGTTTGAAGTCGGCGTCAGCCATGGCGAACGCGGCGGCCCGCTTTACCTGTCGCTGACGGCCTACACCCGCACGGCGCGCAACCTTATCGACTTCTTCAGTTGCTGGTCAGGCACTGATCCGCTTTGCGCGACACGGCCTTACGGTTTCTACTACAACGTGGGCAAAGGCCGCGCGCGCGGGATAGAGGCTGAACTGGGCGGCACGCTCGCACCGGGGCTGTCCGGCAATGTGGTCTATAGCTATACCGATACGGAAAACCGCACGGCTGGCGATCCGTTCCGCGGTAATGATTTTGCCCGCCGCCCAAAGCATATGGCGACAGTCTCGCTCGACTGGCGGAGCGATCTGGGCCTTGCGCTGGGGGCTGACCTGCGTGCTGTCGGCAAGGCATGGGATAATGCCAGCAACACTGTTCGCAACGGCAGTTATGCGTTGGGCGATGTGCGCGCGAGTTACCGCTTGAACGGTAATATAGAGCTGTTTGGCCGCGTAGAGAACGTATGGAATGAACGCTATACGACTGCTGCCGGATACGGCACGCAAGGGCGCGCGGCCTATATCGGCATCAGGCTGGACACATAAGGGAGACACGGGGATGATGGCGCGGGCGCTATTGGCAACGGTTGCCGTTCTGGCCCTTGCCGCGTGCGTCCGTGCCGATTCTGCCGCCGTGCAAAGAGGAGGGCATGACTCCCGGCACCCCACGATAGTCAGCCTCAACCCGTGCAGCGATGCAGTGTTGACGCAAGTGGCGGACAAGGGACAGATTCTCGCCTTGTCGCATTATTCGATGGACCCGCGATCATCGTCGATGGACGTGGCGCAGGCGCGGCGCTTTGCCAGCACCGGCGGCACGGCTGAAGAAGTGATGGCATTGCAACCTGACGTGGTGATTGCCGGATCGTTTCTTCCGCCCGCGACCCGCGCTGCCTTTGAACGGCTGGGGATGCGGGTGGAAGTGCTGGGTCTTGCCCGCACGGTAAAGGACAGCGTGGCGCAAGTGCGCGATGTTGCGCGTATTGCCGGCTACCCTGACAGGGGCGAAAAACTGGTGGCGCGGATCGAACAGGCGCTGGACCGGGCTGCGCCGCCACCGGCTGCACGCCCTGTCGATGCTGTCATGTGGCAATCGGGCGGCATTGTGCCGGGGGCGAATGTTCTAGTCAGTGATTTGTTGCGCCACACCGGCTTTGCGAGCCATTCGGTCAGGCGTGGACTGGGGCAGGCGGATGTCCTTCCGCTGGAACAAGTGCTTTCCGATCCGCCGCAAGTGATCTTCGCTGCAGGAACACCGGGCGATGGCGAAAACCGGATGCTGCACCATCCGGCGCTCGAAGCCCTGGCAGGCACACGCCATGCGGCCTTTGCGCCGGGCCTTCTTTAT
>JAGREQ010000509.1 GCA_020446465.1 Novosphingobium sp.
GGTCTTCCACGACGAAGGCATCTCCGGCGGGCTGCTCGACCGGCCGGGGATGCAGGACATGCTCGCCTTCCTGCGCCGCCACCGCAAACGCCGCCGCCACATCGTCATCATCGACGACATTTCCCGGCTCGCCCGTGGGCTGGAAGCGCATTTGCGCCTGCGCGCCGCCATCGGCGCGGTCGGGGCGCGGCTGGAAAGCCCGACACTGGAATTCGGCGAGGATTCCGACGCGATCCTTCTGGAAAACATGCTGGCCACCGTGGCGCAGCACCAGCGCCAGAAGAACGCCGAGCAGACCAAGAACCGGATGCGGGCGCGCACCCTCAATGGCTATTGGTGCTTTCAGGCCCCCATGGGCTACCGCTACCAGCGGACGCCCGGACACGGGAACATGCTGGTGCGCGACGAACCGCTCGCCACGATCATTCAAGAAGCGCTCGAAGGCTATGCCACGGGCCGCTACCAGTCGCAGGCCGAAGTAAAGCGCTTCCTCGACGCGCAACCGGAGTTCCCACGGGACAAGGACGGCGAGGTGCGCAACCAGCGCGTGAACGATCTGCTCAATCGCGTTCTCTATGCGGGCTATGTCGAAGTGCCCCAGTGGAAC
>JAGREQ010000510.1 GCA_020446465.1 Novosphingobium sp.
TGAATTCAATCGAAAGCCATCAGGAGGCAGGGCCTGTAAGGCGCGTGAAGTGTCCCATCTTGCGACCCGGCCTGGTTTCGGACTTGCCATAGAGGTGGATGCTCAGACCCGGCTTGCCGAGCAGGCTGTCGAAACGGTCCACATCCTGCCCAATCAGGTTCTCCATGATGCAATCGGAATGCCGCGAAGGATCGCCCAGCGGCCAGCCGCACACTGCGCGAACATGCTGTTCGAATTGCGAAACCGCGCATGCGGCCTCGGTCCAGTGGCCCGAATTGTGGACGCGTGGCGCCATCTCGTTGACGACGAGAGAGCCGTCGCGGAGCACAAAGAACTCGATGCCGATCACGCCTACATAGCCCAATGCAGAAAGGATGTCCGATGCGATTTCCTTTGCTGCCGCGATGGTGGCTGACGGCACACCTGAAGGCAGGCGCGAGGTATCCAGAATTCCGTTGCGGTGGATGTTGCGCGCCGGGTCGTAGGCGCGGATTTCGCCATCGCGGGAACGGGCGGCAATTACGGAAATTTCGCAGTCGAAATCGACGAAACCCTCAAGGATCGATTCCGCACCCTTGAGCGACGCAAAAGCCCGTTCCAGATC
>JAGREQ010000511.1 GCA_020446465.1 Novosphingobium sp.
TCCACCATGATCTCGGCAAGCGTTACTGCCACGGTTTCCCAGACCCCGGCTTCACTCCATCGCCGGAACCGGCGGTAGATGGTGTTCCAACTGCCGAATTTTGGCGAAATGTCTCGCCATGGCACTCCGCATCGAAGCCGCCAGAGGATGCTGTTGATGATTGAGCAGTTCTGTTCTGGCGGTCTGCCGCGACCGCGGTTCTCAGGCTCGATCGGCAATAAGTCCTTCAGAACGCGCCATTCTGCTTCGGTGAGATCACCCCGGCTCCAGCCTGCCTCCAAAAAGCAGCCTTGAATCAATCTCTCCCAACGTAAGCCTCCGGTGAGGACTGCGGCCTCCTCGGATCTTCAGCGTGGCTGACTGCGGCTTTTCTCGAAGCCGGCCTTGCCGAGAGCGCGGCGTCTGGCGAGTTTTTTCATCCGGGTTTGGATTTCGTCTTCAGCAGCATGTGCCGGATCGAACGGACGGCTGTGCCAGCGTTTGAGTTCGCGATGCTCCTCGTGCCTGGGATCGGCGATGGCGTTGAGGAACAATTCGAAGCCGGGGATGCCGCCGACGTCTTCGGGTGGGGCGTGGCCGGCACCGTCGATGTAACGGGGATACT
>JAGREQ010000512.1 GCA_020446465.1 Novosphingobium sp.
GGAGGCTTGATCCGGTGACGGCGTGGGCCAATACGCTGGCCTACGTGCCCCAAGAGCGCCGTAGCCAAGGGCTCATTCTCACCCGCCCCATCCGTGACAACGTGACCATGCCCCATCTCACCACGTTGAGCGTTGGTGGCCTCTTGCTCAACCGTTCCAAAGAAAACGCATTGACCAATGCAGTCGGTAGCCAAGTGCAACTCAGGGCCAGCAACATTCACCAACCAGCCTACCAACTGAGTGGTGGAAATCAACAGAAGGTCGTCTTTGCCCGCGCCCTCGCCAATCAACCCAAGCTGTTGCTGCTTGATGAACCGACGCGCGGGGTCGATGTCGGCGCGAAATATGAGATCTACACGCTGATCCGCGCCATGAGCGCCCAAGGTGTCGCTGTGCTTATGGCGTCGTCGGATTTAAGCGAACTGTTGGGTATGTGCAACCGGATCTTGGTGATGGTGGATCATCAGATTTTTGCTACGGTTGCCGCAACGGGGTTGACACAGGAAGGGTTGTTGGGGTTGTGTTATGGGCAAGAAGGTAACTATTCAGCCGTTGCCTGAGCTTGTCGAAGCTCGCCTCCGCCTCCGCCTTCGACAAGCT
>JAGREQ010000513.1 GCA_020446465.1 Novosphingobium sp.
TAAGGGCGCTTGGTGGCAGGAGAGGCCATTCAGGTTTAATGCCGACACCGCGAGCGAAACAGTGGCGGGCGGCGACCGATAGTGATGATGAATAAGCCTACGCTATAGCACTATGACACCCGCGCTGGCTCGGTGGAAGCCTCCGAACTTCAAAGGTTCGGAAGCTCGATTTCGTGCATGATGCGGTCCGTCTCTACCAGTATTTTGATGATTTTCTGGTAGTGGCGAATATCGTCCCACCCCAACGGGCGCCCTTTGCGATCCTTGAGCCACTTTTGCGCTGGCTGGTAGCCCCCGATGGGAAAGTTCCACGCGACGGCGGGCGCGTTGTCAAAATACTGGGTAGTATTGATCCAGATACGCCCTGCATCGAAACGCGGCTTGTCTACCACGCTGTCACCGTCTCCGTCGAAGGGATAGGGCGTTGCACCGATGACGGCATCTTCCATCAGGTGCAGGCGACGTAGTTCTTCTCCCTTGGCGCTGACAGCCCCGAACACTTTCGGCGAGGGCGGGAACGGGATGCGCGGGAAGTTGGACTTCAGGAACTCGGCGTAGGTCTGACGATAGGCCGGGCAATGCAGAACGCCATAGATATA
>JAGREQ010000514.1 GCA_020446465.1 Novosphingobium sp.
TCGAGGACGCTGACGAGCTTTCGTTCACCGCTGCGGTGAGGACCGAGGATGGCCAGAGGATCGGCGGCGAGCGCGAGCGGTTCCGCATCTACAAGGGGCATTTCGACGAGCATGTGGCACCTGATCCCGAGCGCGAACGGCGCGACCACTGGAAAAAGAAGACGCTGATCGAGGCGGTCTGGGGCTGGGCCATCACCTGCCACAAGTCGCAGGGCTCGCAATGGCCCAATATCATCGTGTTTGACGATGGACTTGGCCGCACCGCAGAAGACCGGGCGCGCTGGCTCTACACCGCCATCACCCGGGCCGAGCAGGGCCTCGTGCTGCTCGATTGAGGTCAAATCATGATCGACCTCAATGATGCCCCCGCACAACTCGTCCCTGCGCTTCACTTTGATCTCGACGCGATCGTTGCACGGCTGCGCGATGGCGCAGGAAGCTGGGTGCCGCAGGCGTTCCCGAATGGCCGGAAGGACGGTGATGAATGGCGGCTTGCCAATATCAAGGGTGCCGCACCCCGCAAGAACGGCTCCTGCATCATTGCGCTGAAAGGTGCGCGGGCCGGGGATTGGTATGATCATGATGGCGGGGAGGGC
>JAGREQ010000515.1 GCA_020446465.1 Novosphingobium sp.
GCGGGGGCGGCTCGACCAGCCAGAACGAGACGACCCACACGCCCACCAGCGCCAGCACCAGGCCGAAATTCACGCCGGCATACAGCAGCACCGCGCCGCAGACGACGGCCAGCACGATGCCGGCAACAGGGATGCGACGCGCCTCCATGGCCAGCCTCATGCGCGAGAATTGTGACAGTTTCCACCCGCGAAAGACGATTCTTTCACACGTCGAATTGTGCCGGGAATGTCAGGGGCAGGGCGGTGGTGACCCCTACGGGAATCGAACCCGTGTTTCAGCCGTGAGAGGGCCGCGTCCTGACCGCTAGACGAAGGGGCCATGGGATATCCCTTCATGCGGGCGCCCGTGGTGGCACAGGCCATTAGCGGCAGGCGCACCAATAATCAAGCGAACTGCGCAGCACCAAAATGGCGCGCCTCGCGCTTGACGCTGTTGACTGTCGCGCCCTAGGCTTCCGCCATGACCTTCCGACCCATGATGATCGCCGCCGGTCTGCTGGCCGCAGCGATGCCCGGCGCGGTTCAGGCCGAATGGCTGCGCGAGGCCGTACGAGCGGATCTTCCCGCGTTGCTCTCGCTATATCGCGACCTGCA
>JAGREQ010000516.1 GCA_020446465.1 Novosphingobium sp.
TCGGTTGCACGATCGTTCCGGTCAACACCGCCTGAACGCCCGCGCCCTCTCCGGCAAGCAATTGCGCGGGATCGACGGGCCTTTCGGGGCCTGCCTGCGCGATCACCCGGATTTCGGGCATGCCCACCGCTCCGAATTCGATCAGTGCCTTGCGCGCGGCGACCATGCGGGCGTTGTCTTGCGCGCTCATTGCTACGCCGAGCAATGGCTGGTCGGCCGCTTTCTGGACGTGTTGGCCGACCCCGCCTGCCAGTGTCGCGACGATAACCGGAAACAGCGGGCCGAGCAGAAAGAAGAAAAAGCTGCGGCTGAACAGGATCGCGGTGAAATCGCGCCGCGCGACAACCAGCGCGGCAGCAAATGTGGAAAGTCGTCCGCTCATGCGCGTTGCTCCTCGCCCGTACCTTCCTCAAGCGCCCTGGCCGCCGCCTCGCCTGCGATGGCAACGAACGCATCGTGCAGTCCGGCGCGTTCGATCGACAGCGAAAGGATGCCTGCCTCGCCTTCGATCAGAGCGCGCAACAACGGCTCCACGCCGCTTTCCGGCAGCGGGAAGTACCAGAACGTGCCGCCGTCCAATTTGGTGTCGA
>JAGREQ010000517.1 GCA_020446465.1 Novosphingobium sp.
CTGATGCTGATGGATGACGACGAGGCCGCCAGCCTGCTTGGGCGGCTGGAGCCGGACGAATTGCAGCTGATTGGCGAGAAGATGATCGCCCTGGGCGAAGTCGGGCCGGAACGGATCGCCGGGGCCATCGAGGGCTTCGTGCGGCTGGCTGACGATTCCACCCTGTCCGCCCACGATCGCCCCGCGCAGTTGCGCCAGCGGATGACTCGCGCGCTGGGCGAGGTGAAGGCGGATTCGATCATGCAGCGGATAGGCCCGGTCGAAGGGCCGCGCTCGCTGGAACTGGCGCGCTGGCTGGCGCCGCCGGTGCTGCTGGGCCTGCTGGAAGGCGAACATCCGCAGGCGGTGGCGGTGCTGCTGCTGCTGCTGGATGCCGAACCGGCGGCGGAACTGCTTTCGCTGCTGCCCGCCACCGTGCAGCCCGACCTGGTCGAACGGATCGCCCGGATGCGCCAGGTTTCGGGGCTGGCCATGGAGATGCTCGACGAACTGCTCTCCAGCCGGATCGCGCAGCGGTTTGGCCGTGCCGCGCTGGAAATGGGCGGGGCGCGCGAAGCGGCCGAGCTGATCAACCTGGCTGCGCGCCCGG
>JAGREQ010000518.1 GCA_020446465.1 Novosphingobium sp.
TGGGCCAGACCTGGAAGACCGCGCCGGCCGTTGCGGGTGCTCCTGTATCCATAGCTGGCCGCGCCGGCCACACAAGGGCTGGAGCCCAAAAAATCACTGAAGAATGAACCACATCGAGATCTACACCGACGGTGCCTGCAAGGGCAACCCCGGCCCCGGCGGCTGGGGCGTGCTGCTGCGCAGCGCGGGTCATGAAAAAGAGCTGTTCGGCGGCGAGCCGCTGACCACCAACAACCGCATGGAGCTCACGGCGGTGATCGAGGCGCTGTCGGCCCTCAAGCGGCCGTGCGAGGTGGATCTCTACCTCGACAGCCAGTACGTGCGCCAGGGCATCACCGAATGGATCGCCGGCTGGAAGGCGCGCGGCTGGCGCACCAGCACCAAGCAGCCGGTGAAGAACGTGGACCTGTGGCAGAAGCTGGACGCGCTGGTCAGCGGCGGCGGGCACCGCATCCACTGGCACTGGGTGCGCGGCCACGCCGGCCACCCGGAGAACGAGCGGGCGGATGCTCTGGCGAACAAAGGAGTGCCTCCGGGAAAAGGGGCACCCCCCTGAGTCGCGTTCGGCACCTCGGTGCTCGCCGCCA
>JAGREQ010000050.1 GCA_020446465.1 Novosphingobium sp.
CGCTGACGACAGAAGACGTGCTGGAAATCCTGCGGGTGGAACAACAGAACGGCACGCTTAAAGGCGTGATTGTGCAGTTTGGCGGGCAGACGCCGCTGAAACTCGCACAGCCTCTGGAAGATGCGGGCATTCCCATTCTGGGCACGTCGCCCGATGCCATCGACCTTGCCGAAGACCGTGAACGGTTTTCCGCCCTGGTGTCGAAATTGGGCCTGATGCAGCCGGAAAACGGCATTGCCCGTAGCCGCGATGAAGCAGTAGCCGTGGCTGAGCGGATCGGATTTCCCGTGTTGCTCCGCCCTAGCTATGTGCTGGGTGGCAGAGCTATGGAAATCGTCGATTCCGTCGCCCAACTTGATGACTACATCACCACGGCAGTTCAGGTTTCCGGTGAAAGCCCGGTGCTGATCGACCAGTATCTGCGCGATGCGATCGAATGCGATGTCGATGCCCTGTGCGATGGCGAACAGGTCGTCGTGGCAGGCGTGATGCAGCACATCGAAGAAGCTGGCGTCCATTCGGGCGACAGTGCCTGCACGCTGCCGCCTTACAGCCTGGGCGAAGATGTCATTGCAGAAATGGAACGGCAGGCCGAAGCACTGGCGATGGCGCTTGGTGTGCGTGGCCTTATGAACATCCAGTTCGCGGTCAAGAACAGCGAGGTTTACCTGATCGAGGTCAACCCGCGGGCAAGCCGGACCGTGCCTTTCGTGGCCAAGGCAGTCGGCTCGCCAGTCGCAAAAATTGCTGCGCGCGTCATGGCCGGCGAAAAGCTGGCTGACTTGCCGGCAATCCGCCGCCAGATCGATTACATGGCCGTAAAAGAGGCGGTGTTCCCGTTCAGCCGCTTCCCCGGAACCGACCCGGTCCTGTCCCCTGAAATGAAATCCACGGGCGAAGTCATGGGGATCGATGCCGATTTCCCGCGCGCCTATTTCAAATCGCAATTGGGCGCTGGCAGTAAATTGCCGAAGGAAGGCGTGCTGTTCGTTTCTGTGAAGGACAGCGACAAGCCGCAGATTCTCGATGCAGTAAAGCAAATGATCGCCAACGGCTTCAAGGTCGTCGCGACTGGTGGCACGCAGAAGTATCTTGCCGATGCGGGGCTGGAAGTAGATCTGGTGAACAAGGTGGCGGAAGGGCGCCCGCATATCGTCGACAAGATCATTGATGGCGACGTGGCGATTATTTTCAATACCACCGAAGGCTGGCAGAGCCTGAAGGACTCCCAGTCGATCCGGGCGTCCGCTCTCGAAGGCAAGGTTCCCTATTTCACCACGGCGGCTGCATCGCTGGCTGTGGCGCGCGCGATTGGGGCAGTCAGCGCAAGTGATCTTGAAGTGCGCTCACTTCAGGATTATTACAGCTAGGAAACGACGTCTTCCCGACATCGCAACCCGTTCAAGCCGTTTGCGCCGCAAGGCAACAAATGGCCGGGGTTGTTTTTGCCGGATGATGCCGAAGGGCCACCCCTGACCGGGGGTGGTGCAACTCATATTGGCCTTGTGTAAGGCTGGAAAGAACACGGGGAAGCGCCAAATGGAAAAGGTGCCGATGTTGGCGGAAGGCTATGAGAAGCTGACTGCCGATCTTAAGGTTTTGCGGGAAGAACGCCCTAAAATCGTCGATGCGATTGAGGAAGCGCGCGCGCATGGCGACCTGTCGGAAAACTGAAAACGCCGAATACCATGCCGCCAAGGAGCGGCAGGGGCAGATCGAGGCGCAGATTGCAGACATCGAGGATCGCGTTAGCCGCGCCCAGATCATCGACCCTACCAGTCTGTCTGGTGACAAGATCGTCTTTGGGGCAACAGTCACCTTGCTGGATGAGGATGACAAGCCGGTGCGCTACCAGATCGTCGGCCAGACCGAAGCTGACGCCAAAGTCGGTCGGATTTCCTATAACTCGCCGCTGGGCAAGGCGCTGATCGGGCGTAAGGTCGGCGAGGAAATCGAAGTCACCGTGCCATCAGGTGACAAGTTCTATCTCGTCGACAAGATCGAGTTTATTTAACTTCGACGCACTTTGCGATTTACACTTCTGTACAAAAATCCCCCGCAGGCAGCAGCTTTGCGGGGGTTTTTCGTGTCAGTCATCGTCCTGCGATAATTTCGGTTCAAGCAGCTTGTGCAGGTGGACAATGACGTATTTCATTTCGGCATCGTCAACAGTGCGTTGCGCGCAACCGCGCCAGACTTCCTCTGCTTCAGCGTAACTTGGATAGACGCCGACAAGATCGACTTTCGAGAGATCTTCGAACTCCAGACCGCGCGGATCCTTGACCCTGCCGCCCATAACGAGGTGTAATAATTGCATTTTTAATGGCCCTACTGAGGTTTTAAAAACCCTCTCCTCAGTTCAACTGTCTGGTGTGGTGCGTCAGATTGATTTTTTCACGCGGTCCCGCACTTTTGAAGCGACGTTCGATCCGCGTGTGGCAGCATTCTCACCAATTTCACGCGCCTTGTCCGTCGCTTCGACAGCCAGTCGTTCCAGTTCTTGACCCATTCCGTGCGCGCTGTCCATGGCGGAATTGCCCGCAGCCTTGATGCTATCTCTGCTGGCAGCGCCAGCAGCAATCATCGCCGTCACAGCTTTCATGGCAAGGTCGATCGCAACCTTGCCGCCACTTGCGCCCAGTGCAGCGCTTTTGGCGGCAATGAACTTTCGGTTCCGGCGTGGAAGAAACGCCGCCAGCACAGCGCCAATCGCGATGGCACTGCCGATGACTGCCACCGGATGCTCGCGCACGATCTGTTTGGCATCATCGCGCACACGACGCGCGGTGTTAGCCAGCCTGTCAGCGTTCCGCTCACGGGCGGCCTCCACACGGGTACGCAAATCGCTTCGGGAATCAGCGCCAGAGTCGGGCTTGGTCATCATTCGGTATCACTCTCAATCTGTTGAGGGAGGGAGTTTTCCGGTTCTTCGGCAGCATCGACCGGGGGGCCACGAAAAGCCTGCATAATTGTCTTGCGCCCGAAAAACAGGGCGGTCACCGCTGCGACAGCGGTCAACCCTGCGGCAGCCGCGCCACGGTGATTGGTGGTAATGTCCGAAACCGTATCGGACACTCTCAGCTTTGCCGCTTCGATGCCGTCTGCGGCACGATCTTTCAGGTTTGATGGCGAAAGCCTGTCGCGCAGCAATGCAACGTCCGTGTCAAGCACAGCGCGCGCCGTATTACGCAAGGCACGGTCTTCAGCAAGGCGGTGTTCGTCATTCGCCATTGTGAAACCCGTGCTCCTCATCATCCTCGTGAAACGCTGCCTTGATCCGTTGGAAATTACGCAGGGCGGACATGGCGAGCAAAATTGCTGCAAGGAGAAGCACGCCGACGACCAGTGCCGTTGCCCCCCAGGCAGAAAGATAGGGGGTGAGGGCAAGCAGCACACCAATGATCAGTGCGAACAGGGCGAAGATCGCCAGCACCAGCGCCAGCGCAATCGCGATCAGGGCAGACTTTCCACGCCCGCCGGCATAGGCAAGGCGCGTTCTTTGAAACGCGATTTCAGCTTCGAGAAAATTTCGCCCGTCAGCCGCCAGTGCCTGAAGATCGGCAAAAAGGGAGTGCTGCACACAATCCCCTTTCTGAGATTGCGCGTTCTGGCCGGAAACGCCCCCCTGCGCCATCGGCTCGTCCTGGTCGACGCTATCGCGTGATGTCAATCGCGAGAACCGCGGAACATGCGCGCAATCATGAAGCCGGCGACTGCCGCCATGCCGACTGCCAGACCTGGGCTTTTGCGGACAAACTCCTTGGCGTCTTCGCCCAAGTCCTCAACCGACTTGGAATCGAGCTTGTCAGCAGTATCCTGCAGCGATTTTGCCGCGCTGCGGGCGTAATCGCCATATTTGGTGCCGAGCTTTTCGTCGATCGTCTCCGCATTATCGGAAACCATCTTGCCAAGCCCGGACAGCGCACTGCTGGTGCGAACCTTGCCTTCGTTGGCAAATTCGCCAGCCTTGCCCATGGCCTGTTCGCTGTATTTCTTTGCTTGCGCCTGCCAGTCCTCGCTGCGTTCGCGGAACTGCTCGCCATAGGCATGGACGCGATCCTGCGCTTCCTTGCCCAAGGCTTCTGCGCCTGCGCGCGCTTCTTCCATCGCCTTGGTAAACTTGGCCTTTGCCTCAGTGGTGTTTTCTCCAGAGGCAGTCTCTGCCTTGCTGGTCCGCTTGCGAGTGCCTGTTTTGCTGGTTGTCTCTGCCATGATCATTACCCTCGATGTCGCGAACATTTCCGGTGCGACGCGTCCGGCCTGTTACAAGATAGGTAACAGCGTTCATTTTCGCAACGCGGCTTGCCTGTCCAGGTTCCGAAAGTTAGGAGGCGCGCCAGTATCGCGCGATGCCCGCGCGCCTGCACAACGGAGTTTGCCGACCATGACCGCCATTATCGACATCCACGGCCGCGAGATTCTCGACAGCCGGGGTAATCCAACCGTCGAAGTCGATGTATTGCTGGAAGACGGCAGTTTTGGCCGTGCTGCCGTGCCTTCAGGCGCTTCGACCGGCGCGCATGAGGCTGTGGAACTGCGCGATGGAGACACATCGCGTTATCTCGGCAAGGGTGTGCTCAAGGCTGTCGATGCAGTGAACACCGAAATTGCCGACCTGCTGCTTGGCCTCGACGCTGAAGATCAACGCGACGTCGATCTTGGCATGATTGCGCTTGATGGCACCGAGAACAAGGGGCGACTCGGCGCCAACGCCATTCTGGGCGTCTCGATGGCGGTCGCCAAGGCAGCGGCGAATGCGCGGGGGTTGCCGCTCTATTCGTATATTGGCGGCGTTTCTGCCCATGTCCTGCCCGTGCCGATGATGAACATCATCAACGGCGGTGAACACGCCGACAATCCCATCGACTTTCAGGAATTCATGATCATGCCAGTGGGTGCGCCCAGTCTGGCCGAAGCTGTGCGCTGGGGGGCAGAAGTCTTCCACACCCTGAAGAAAGGGCTGCATGAAAAAGGCCTCGCCACCGCAGTAGGCGACGAAGGCGGATTTGCCCCGAATCTTGCCAGCACGCGCGATGCGCTCGATTTCGTGATGACCTCAATCGAAAAGGCCGGGTTCAAGACTGGCAGTGAAATCGCGCTGGCGCTCGATTGTGCCTCAACCGAGTTTTTCAAGGGCGGAAAATACGAGATTACTGGCGAAAACCTCTCGCTGTCACCTGAACAGATGGCAGATTATCTGGCTGATCTGTGCGCGTCCTACCCCATCCGCTCTATCGAAGACGGGATGAGCGAAGACGATTTTGAAGGCTGGAAAGCACTAACCGACAAGATTGGCGACAAGGTTCAGCTTGTGGGTGACGACTTGTTCGTGACCAACCCCAAACGCCTGACCATGGGGATCGGGCAGGGCCTTGCCAATTCACTGCTGGTGAAGGTCAACCAGATCGGCACGCTTACCGAAACGCTGGAGGCTGTCAGCATTGCCCAGCGTGCAGGCTATACCGCCGTGATGAGCCACCGTTCGGGTGAAACCGAAGATGCGACCATTGCTGACCTTGCCGTCGCCACCAACTGCGGCCAGATCAAGACGGGTTCACTGGCGCGGTCAGACCGGCTTGCAAAATACAACCAGCTTATCCGCATTGAAGAGGAACTGGGCGAGGCAGCAAGCTACGCGGGTGAGGGCGCGTTCGGACGACTGGCTGGCTGATAGTCCGCAGAGTTTCGGGGCGGGCACGGTGGTTCTTTACGCCACCGTTACCGTCCCTTTTATTTTTATTTCTGTCGCGTCAATCGGCAGAAAAGCGATCCTGTAGAGCCAGCAGGGCAAGAGCTGCCTTCGCTGCTTCGCCGCCCTTGTCCTTTTGGGTCGGGTCAGCGCGGACGATTGCCTGTTCTTCATTTTCGACAGTCAGGATGCCATTACCAATCGCGATGCCATCCATCGTAAGCGCCATGATGCCGCGCGCAGATTCGCCCGCCACGATTTCGAAATGATAGGTTTCGCCGCGGATAACGACACCGATCCCGACGAAGCCGTCAAATTGACCGGATTCTGAAGCCAGGGCGATTGCGCCCGGCACTTCGAGTGCGCCGGGGACGGTCAACACTTCTACCGAATGCCCGGCGTCCTCCAATGCAGCCCGCGCGCCAGCGACAAGCATATCATTGAGGTGATCATAAAAACGTGCCTCGACGATCAGAAAGCGAGCCATGGAAAAACCTTACAATATGAAATTACGAAAGAGCTGCGACACAACCAAGGTCAGGGAATGCTCTGCTCACCGACGATGCTCAGGCCATACCCCTCAACAGCGATCACATTGTGATGTGAATTGGTCAACAGGACCATGTCATGAACGCCAAGGTCGGCAAGGATTTGTGCGCCGATACCATAACTGCGCAAGTCCATCGCACGTCGGCCGCCACGCAATTCCTGCGCCAGCTCTTCTGTGGTTTCAGGCATAAGCACCACAATAACGCCGCTGCCAGCCTTGCCGACTTCTTCCATAGCGCGCTGGAGTATTCTCTTGCGATCACCGGGCTGCCCCAGAACATCGCTGAAAAGGCTCATCCCATGCATACGCACAAGGGTTGGTTCTTCGGGCGTAATTCGCCCTTTCTGCAGGGCGACATGAAGGATGTCGGATACCTTGTTGCGATAAGTCTTGAGCGTCCAGTCCCCGCCATAATCGGATTGAAACGGCGCTTCCGCCACGCATTCGACAAGGTGATCGTTGCGGCGGCGATATTCGATCAAATCGCGGATCGTGCCGATCTTCATGCCGTGGAGCCGCGCGAAACTGACGAGATCTTCCATGCGGGCCATTGTGCCGTCTTCGTGCATGATTTCGCAGATCACACCCGACGGGTTCAGGCCCGCAAGCCGGGAAATATCGACAGCCGCTTCGGTGTGGCCAGCGCGTACCAGAACGCCGCCTTCGCGCGCTTTCAGGGGGAAAACATGGCCCGGCGTGACAATGTCATCGCGGGTCTTGGTGCCGTCTATCGCCACCGAAATGGTCCGCGCGCGGTCCCCTGCCGAAATGCCCGTGGTGACGCCTTCGCGCGCCTCGATGGAAACGGTAAATGCCGTTTCATGCCGCGTGCCGTTGCTGGGGCTCATGGCATCAAGGCCGAGATCTTCGCACCGTCGCGTGCTCATGGCGAGGCAGATAAGCCCGCGCCCATGCGTCGCCATGAAGTTGATGGCGTTTGGCGTGGCCATTTGTGCCGGGATGATAAGATCGCCTTCGTTCTCGCGATCCTCATCATCAACCAGAATATACATCCGGCCGTTACGCGCTTCCTCGATAATTTCCTCGATAGGAACGACGACAGGGCGCTCATCGTTACTCGACAGGAAGCGTGACAACTTGCCCAGCGTATCCGCCGTGGGGTTCCACCCCGGTTCCGTGCAATCGCGCAGCGTGTTCGTATGAAGCCCGGCAGCGCGGGCGAGCGCATAACGCGACATCGTGCCATCACTGACGAGGGTGCGAATTTTTTCGATTATCGAGTCGTTCATGAGCGCTGTATATTCACACTAAAATGTGATAGCAAGAATCCAATGTGATATTGCTGATTGCATGTGGAGTCTTGCATTTGCGAACGCATAGAGACATGCAAGCCGTCACGTGAATAAAGGAGACAACATGCTGGAAACCGATGTGCTGGAAGCCTTTCAGGACACCATGCGTCATATCGCCGCGCCCGTTTTTGCGATTACCACGCGCCACCAGGGCCAGCGTTATGGCATTATTGCCACGGCATTCAGCTCCGTCAGTTTCGATCCGCCATCTCTCCTCACATGCGTGAACAAGGATACGTCCATCCATGATCCGATGATGAGCGCAGACCTGTTTTGCGTGAATGTCCTGGGCAACATCAACCGTGATGTGGCTGATTGCTTTGCGATGAAAAAAGGCGATGACCGCTTCTCTGTGGGCGAATGGATCGACCAGCACGACATGCCTGTGCTGGCGAACGCCCAGTCCAGCCTTGTCTGCCGGACACGGGATCGCCATCGCTTTGGTTCTCATACGATTTTCGTGGGTGAGGTGATTGCCGCAAGGCACCGCGACAATGCCAAGCCGCTCACATATTACAATCGCCGCTATATTGATATTTCCCAGGCACCTGATCTCGCCTGACCTGCGATGAGATTATCAGGGGGTGGGCCGGGGCGTTCAGCGCCAGTGAAAAATGCGGGAAAGCAGCCCCGGCTCATCCATCGGACGGATTGGTCCATAGATCATGCGACGCACGTTCGGGTCCAATGCGGGTTTTACCTGAAAACACCGCATTGACGGCCGGGCTTCATCGCTTGTTTTCAGCATGGTCGTTCTCCTGAACGGATAAACGTCATTTCGTGCCTCGAGTTCGACTCATACAACAAATTTGAGATCGAAGCGAGCGGGTCGTTTACGCGCGCGTAAGATGAAAGACCTGTGGCCGTCACCCGGAATCCCGCCTGTATTGTTCATGGCGTTCGGCCTGCTCGGCCAGAATTTCCCAACGTTCCGCGGCCTTGTGATAGAGTTCGCGTTGTGCAGGCAGCAACGAATTTTCTGCCTGCTTGCGCTGGATGGCAGCCAGATCCCGATAAATTTCCGACGATTCCAATGGGGCCTCCACCTAAACGCTCACGAGCCCCTTCTCGCAGCCCCGGCTTGGCTCTTCCTTTACGAATATGGTTAGAATTTTAGGAATTTGGCGGCATTGTTCACTCTTCGGGTTTCAATGACAGATTTTTGAACGGGCGACATAAAAGGCAAGTGCACGCGTTCTCTTGTCTGTGATACGTTCAGCACGGGCATCACCGAAGCCCAACACAAAATAGCTGGTCCGTCGGGAGATGACGATGCTGCTCTATGATCATCCGCTTTCGCCCTATGCGCAAAAAGTCAGGATTTTGCTGCGGGAAAAAGGTCTCAGCTTTGACGTGCAAACGCCTGAAGGACTGGGGTCTGGTGTAATTACAGATTTCGCTACGCTTAATCCCCGCATGGAAGTCCCGGCCCTGGTGGTTGAAGGGCACACTATTTGCGATTCCACGATCATCATGGAATTTCTGGAAGATCGCTACCCTGAAACAAGCATGATGCCCACCGATCCGTTTGAGCGTGCGCAATGCCGAGAGACGGAAGAGATATGCGATACGCTCTATGAGGCGAACAACTGGGGGTTGCTGGAAGTTGGCATTTTCGGTCGTGGCGGTGATATCGCTGATAAACTGCGTGCATCGGCAGCCAGGGAAATTTCCACTTTGAACGCATGGCTGGAAAGCAGATTGGGCGAAAACGGCTGGTTATCCGGCGCCCGTTATGGCCACGCAGATATCGCTGCGATCCCCTATGTTGTCACAGCAGCATGGCTTGGCATTGCGCCAAAGCCTGGATCACCTCTTGCCGGATGGAGAGAGCGCACCAGTGCGCGTCCTGCCGTTGCAGAAACTCTGGCGGAAGCGAAAGTGGCGTTTGATGCGATGGGACAATACTCTACCGCCCTTGAAAGCGGGGTAATGCGCCGCCAGTATCGCGATCATCGACTTGAGTGGACCTTGCGTGCAGGCGGGCTGTCTGTTCTGCTTGAAGGGCTGGAACGCGACAATGTCCGCTTTACAGATATCGGATTGTTTGCCGTTTGAACTTTATAAAATCCACCCGGCAGCAATAGCCCCGCCTATTCCAATATCCGGCAGGTTCGGCGCAAGTGTCTGGTCAGGACGCCATGCGTTGATGATCGTTCAGGTCGAACAGCTTTGCAGATTTGGAGCAGAGATTGTCGAAGTCGGCAAACGCCGCCTCGATTTCACTGCGTTTTTCCAGGATCAGTCTTGCAACGCCCTGTGTCATACCGCCCTCATCACCAACACGCCCCAATGCCGCAGCGATATCGGCAACGACTGCGCTTGCCGGGTCGAGGTGCAGATTGCCCCTGCCATCCTTGTAGGCTTCAATTACGGCTGCCATCACTAGCCTCCTGTTTGTAGCTCGCCAGACAACAGGTGGCGAGCAGGTTGCGCTCA
>JAGREQ010000519.1 GCA_020446465.1 Novosphingobium sp.
TGGGAGTACATGGATCGCTATCGCGGGCGTATCCGCGATCAGATGCGGATCCTCGGTGCGTCCGCTGACTGGACCCGGTTCCATTTCACGATGGACGACGGGCCTTCGCGCGCCGTGCGGCACATGTTCAAGCGGCTTCATGACAAAGGGCTGATCTATCGTGGCGAACGCCTCATCTCGTGGTGTCCTCGCTGCATGACGGCGCTCTCCGATCTCGAAGTGGTGCACAAAGATGTCCAGTCTCACCTCTGGCACCTTGCGTATCCACTGGATGAAGACCCCTCGATCAAGATCATCGTCGCCACGACCCGGCCCGAAACGATGCTGGGCGATACGGCAGTCGCGGTGCACCCGGACGATGAGCGCTATCAGCACCTGATCGGCAAGATGCTGAAGCTGCCGATTACCAACCGGCTGATCCCGATCGTCGCCGACGATTCGGTCGATCGCGAGTTTGGCTCCGGCGCGGTGAAAGTGACACCGGCTCACGATCACAACGACTTCGAGATCGGCAAACGTCACAATTTGCCGTTCGTAACGGTGTTCAATCTCGACGGCACGCTCAACAAGGAAGCCG
>JAGREQ010000520.1 GCA_020446465.1 Novosphingobium sp.
TCTGCCGCATCCTGGCCGAAAGCTGGCGCTGCCAGCGCAAGGCTCGCAATGAAAGCGGGAATATGGCGAAAGATCAGCTTGGCCATGATTACCCCCCGTAACCGTAGTAGGAGCCGAACTTCCGCCCGCTCGGGCTGAAGTCTGCGGCATTGAGCAGCAGCTTGATGTCGGGGCAAGCAGAGAGCAACTGGCAAGCATCTTCCAGCGCGCTCTGGCCAGTCCGGTCCGCGCGGGCAACCAGCACCGCCTGGCCGACATACTTGGCAAGCTCCGCTGCGGGCGATGCGGCCAACGCGGGCGGCGAATCGAAAATGACCATCCGGTTCGGGGCTCCACGGGTAAGCCGGTCGAGCACTTCGGCGGTATGCGAACTTGCGAGATATTCGCTGTCGTTGTTGGTCTGGTTACCGGCGGGCAGAACATAGAGGCCCGGGACATCCGTCGCGATCACGCAATCCTCAACCTTGATCGTTGGATCAGCCAAAGCATCCATGAAACCGGGGCCACCCTCCAGACCAAGCGTGGACAGCACCGAAGGCTTGGCAAAGTCGGCATCAACCAGCAGCACTTCACTTT
>JAGREQ010000521.1 GCA_020446465.1 Novosphingobium sp.
TCCGTATTCTTCAGGTCGCAAACCTATCGTCGCAACCCACTCATCGACCAGTCGCGCATATTGGCGAGTGCTGAGATGTCGCGCGTGATCGATGCGGCTCGGGAACATACCTTTCCGCCCAGGAGTGCTGCGATACCTCCTCGGCAATCCCATCTACATCGGGAGGGTAAGGCACGGCGCAGAGCTGCGCGGCTTTTGGCGAATACCGCCGCCAGGGAAGACTGGTGCCGAGGAGATCGGTGCGAATGGTGGGCGCGGCAAGGATTGAACTTGCGACCCCACCCGTGTGAAGGCCATTCTTAGCGGTTTCTGAATTTCCGCATAGATCCGGAAAAACCTTTCAATCTCGCCGCTTATGTGTATTATGTTTCTGGTTTGTTCCAGATGTGTCCATGTGAATTCTGAGCGTTTCGCTACCCCCACGCTACCCCCAGAATACCCCTGCAGGCTCATTTGGAATGTCGTTTCAAAGGTTGCGAGCGATCCCAGATGACCCACGAAGGCAAATCGGTTCAACACAAGTCTGGCCGCGAGCGGCTGACCGACAAGCGCGTCGAAAAACTGACAGGCGAAGC
>JAGREQ010000522.1 GCA_020446465.1 Novosphingobium sp.
TGTAATCGTCCCACACGTTGTGGCGGGCGTGGACGTTCACTTCCTCGGTCGGGATATCGGTGGTGCCCCACTTGGACACCAGATCCGAAATGCCCACGAACATCACCCCGGCGGCAAAGTGTTCGGAAAAGCGGGTGGAGCTCCAGGCGGTGGCATAGCCGCCATAGCTGCCGCCGGTCACGCCCACCCTGGCGGGATCGGTAAAGCCCATTTCCACCAGCCAGTGGCGGGCATCCACCAGGTCGTCGAACTCGCGGCCCGCGGCATCGTGCTGGTGCTGGCGCGAGAACGCGGTGCCATAGGCGGTGGAGCCGCGATAGTTGGGCAGGAACACCGCATAGCCGCGCCCGGCGGCGACCTGTCCGGGGCTGGAATAGTTGGTCACCCAGCCGTTGCTGTCGTGCGATTCCGGCCCGCCGTGGACGTTGAGGATGGTCGGCGCACCGCCTGCGGGAACCCCGCCCACCGGCAGGATCAGCACGCCTTCGATCTGCTGACCGTCCCCCGCTTCGAAGGTGAAGGCGCGCTGTTCCCCGAATTCGATCTCGGCCAGCCAGGGGTTGTGATCGG
>JAGREQ010000523.1 GCA_020446465.1 Novosphingobium sp.
GACCAGGCGCTGGCTGTTCGGGCCGCCGTCGAAGTTGACGATGCGGTTGCATTCGGTGCGCCCCATCAGTTCCTGCGGGTTTTTCTTGCTCGGCCCTTCCACCAGGATGCGCTGCACCGTGCCCACGCGGCTGGCGCTGATGGCGCGCACGTTCTGCTCCACGGTGGCCTGCAGGTGCTGCAGGCGCTTCAGCTTCATCGCATGCGGCGTGTCGTCGGCCAGGTTGGCGGCCGGCGTGCCGGGGCGCGGGCTGAAGATGAAGCTGAAGCTGGCGTCGTAGCCCACGTCGTCGATCAGCTTCATCAGCTTGTCGAAGTCGTCTTCCGTTTCGCCGGGAAAGCCGACGATGAAGTCGCTGCTCATGCTGATGCCGGGCCGCACCGCGCGCAGCTTGCGCACGATGCTCTTGTATTCCATGGCGGTGTAGCCGCGCTTCATGGCCATCAGGATGCGGTCGGAGCCGTGCTGCACCGGCAGATGCAAATGGCTCACCAGCTGCGGCACCTTGCCGTACACCTCGATCAGGCGCGGCGTGAACTCGTTGGGGTGGCTGGTGGTGTAGCGGTTG
>JAGREQ010000524.1 GCA_020446465.1 Novosphingobium sp.
GTCGCGGCGGTCGAGCTGAAGATGAAATGCGGCACGCCCGCCTCGACCGCCGCGGCGACCAGGCCCCGGCTCTTGGCGGTGTTGTTGTGATAGTACTTGAGCGGGTTCTCCACCGATTCCGGCACGATGATGGAGCCTGCGAAATGCATCACCGCGCCGATGCCCTGTTCGGCAAAGATACGCGCAAGCAGCTCCGTATCCTCGATATCGCCTTCGTAGAACGGCACGGAATCGGGCACGGCCCAGCGGAACCCGGTCGTCAGGTTGTCGATCACGCAGACCGGCCAGCCGGCATCGGCCAGCGCGAGGACGGCATGGCTGCCGATATAGCCGGCACCGCCGGTCACGAGCACGGGAAGTCTTTTCGTCATAACGGGTTGCGCCATAGCATGGCGCGCAAGCATATTTGGTTAACGCCCGCGCCAGTTCAGCGCCCGGCAATGCTTGCGCTTTTAGCACAAGGCCCACACAGTGTCGCCGCCCCGCCCGATCAGGAGTTTTGCCTTGCACCCATTCCGCTTCGCCACGATGGCCATGGCCGCTGCCGCCAGCTTCGCCAGCGCGGCC
>JAGREQ010000525.1 GCA_020446465.1 Novosphingobium sp.
TATGGCCCCCAGGGTCTGACGCGCTATAACGGCGTGCCGGCGATGCAGATCCAGGGCAGCCCCGGCCCCGGCGTCTCCTCGGGCGAGGCAATGGATGCGATCGAGGAACTGGGCGCGCAATTGCCGCCGGGCTTCGCGGTCTCCTGGACGGGTCTTTCGCTTGAGGAACAACAGGCCGGCAGCCAGACAACGCTGCTTTACACGCTGTCGCTGGCGGTGGTGTTCCTGTGCCTTGCCGCGCTTTACGAAAGCTGGTCGATCCCGTTTGCGGTCATGCTGGCCATGCCCATCGGGGTTCTGGGGGCGCTGGTCGGGGCCTGGCTTGGCGGCTTCGAGAACGGGGTGTTCTTCCAGGTCGGTCTGCTGACCGTGATCGGCTTGACCGGCAAGAACGCCATCCTGATCGTCGAATTCGCCCGGGAAGAGGCCGATGCCGGAAAACCGCTTTTCGAGGCGGTGACCGAGGCCGCGCGCCAGCGTTTCCGCCCGATCATGATGACCTCGGTCGCCTTCTCGCTGGGGGTGCTGCCGCTGGTGCTGTCGGCGGGCGCGGGCGCCAAC
>JAGREQ010000526.1 GCA_020446465.1 Novosphingobium sp.
TGCAGGCTCGACAGCGCGTCGTCGACCTCGAACCAAACCGATCCACCGTGCCCGCCGTCGCCACCATCCGGGCCACCGCGCGGAACGAACTTCTCGCGTCGGAATGACAGGCAGCCATCACCGCCACGGCCGCCGACAACGCGGATTTCGATCTCGTCGAGCAGGGTGACTCAGCCCTCGATCGGGTCGACGTGGACACGACGGTTCTTCTGGAACCGCACGATACCATCGCTCAGCGCGAACAAGGTGTAGTCGTTGCCCATGCCGACATTGGTGCCGGGATGGAACTTGGTACCGAGCTGGCGAATGATGATGCCCCCGGCGCGAACCTTCTCACCCGCGTACTTCTTGACCCCGCGGAATTGCGGATTCGAGTCACGGGTGTTGTTGGCGGAGCCTTGCCCCTTCTTGTGTGCCATGGCGAATCAGCCTCAGATCCGAATGTCCTTCACGCGCGCACGCGTGAACTGCTGGCGGTGACCCTGCTTGCGTCGGTAGTTCTTCCGGCGCCGATACTTCCCGACGACGATCTTCGCGGCCTTCTCGTGCCCGAGGAC
>JAGREQ010000527.1 GCA_020446465.1 Novosphingobium sp.
TCCTTCACGGCATGGGCCAGCTGCGCCTCGATCACCAGCGGGTCACACTCCAGCCGCTCGGCCAGCATTGTTCGCGCCGTGGCCCGAAATCCGTGCCAGGTCTGAATCTCCGGCGTATAGCCCATGGTGATCAGCGCCGTGCGCACACTGTTCTCCGAGATGGGGCGCTCATGGCTGCGCTCGCCTGGGAACACCATGCGGCCGTGTCCGGTGTAGACGTGCAGCTCGCGCAGTATCTGCACGGCCTGGCGTGACAGCGGCACCAGATGCGGGTCGCCGTTTTCCTTGCCTGCCTTGCTGCGCTTCATCCTGGCCGAAGGAATGGTCCATAGGGCCCCGTCCAGGTCGATCTCCGCCCATTCAGCCGCGCGCAGCTCGCCCGGCCGCTGAAACAGCATGGGCGCCAACTGGAGCGCGGCGCGCACGATGGGGCCGCCCTTGTACGCCTTGATGGCACGCAACAACTCGCCCAACCTCGCCGGCTCGGTGATGGCGGCGAAGTGTTTGCCCCTGTACGGGGTCATCGCGCCCTTCAGCTCGGCCGAAATGTCCCGC
>JAGREQ010000528.1 GCA_020446465.1 Novosphingobium sp.
GCAGCCTGCCTTGCCTGCTCGGGGCTGCCGAACAGCTGCCGGTTCACACCAATCCGTTTGAACCAGTAGTGCAGGCCGAGCAGGTCCGTGAAGCCCATGCCGCCATGCACTTCGGTCGCCGTCTTCGCGACAAACGTGCCGACCTCGGCGAGGTGAGCCTTGGCAAGGTTCGCCATGACCGGCGCTTCCGGGTCCTTTGTGTCCATCGCATAGGCCGCGTGCCAGACCAGCGCCCGCGCCGGCTCCAGCTTCGCAGACATCTCCGCGCACATGTGCTTGACGGCCTGGAACGAGCCGATCACACGACCGAATTGCTTGCGTTCCTTCGCATATTCGACCGCCTTGTCGAGCATCGCCTGCGCCGCGCCCAGCGTGTCAGCCGCGACCAGCAGGCGCGCCACATCGAGCGCCCCGCCCCCGCTCACCATGGAAAGCTCCGCCATCGTTCCGTCCAGCGAAATCTCGTAGAAATTCCGCGTCCGGTCGATGGTCCGCATGGGCGTTGCAGACCATTCGCCAATGACATGGAACGCGCCCCTTGTATCTGACGTCAGG
>JAGREQ010000051.1 GCA_020446465.1 Novosphingobium sp.
TCGGCCGATCGCTGCGCGCTGTGACCGATCTCAAGAAACTCGGCGAACGTCAGATCACGCTTGATTGCGATGTGATTCAGGCCGACGGCGGCACGCGCACGGCGGCGATTTCCGGCGCATGGGTGGCGCTGCGGGTTGCCGTGAACAAGCTGATGGAAAGCGGCGCGATTGCCAACGATCCCCTGACCGCCAAAGTGGCGGCGGTAAGCTGCGGCATTTTTGACGGTAATCCCGTTCTCGATCTTGATTATGCCGAAGACAGCTCTGCCGATGCGGACGCCAATTTCGTGCTGATTGAAGGCGGGCAGATTGCCGAAGTGCAGGCGACTGCAGAAGGCGCGACGTATGACGAGGAAGGCCTGTTGCGCCTGCTCCGGCTCGCGCGGATCGGGTGTGACCGCATTTATGCGGCACAGGATGCTGCGGTAAAATGAACGTGGGGGCAGCGCAGCATCTTGTCGGCGGGAATCTCGTCATTGCGACGCATAATGCGGGCAAGCTGAAGGAGATTGGCGCGCTGCTCGCCCCTTACGGCATGGAATGCATTTCCGCCGGGGCGCTGGGCCTGCCCGAACCGGCAGAAACAGGAACCACGTTTATCGAGAATGCGCTTATCAAGGCGCGGGCGGCGGCTGAGGCATCCGGCCTGCCTGCACTGGCCGATGATAGCGGGCTTTCGGTTGCCTCGCTGGAGGGGCGGCCCGGTGTCTATACCGCAGACTGGGCCGAACGGCAGTGGTTCGAAGGCCCTGCCGGGCGCGACTGGTACATGGCGATGGGCAAGGTGGAAGGCATGTTGCAAGCGATGGGCAGCGATGTGGACCGCTCCTGCTGGTTTTCCTGTGTCCTTGCCCTTGCCTGGCCCGATGGCGAAAGCGTGGTTTACGAAGGCCGCGTGGATGGTACATTCACCTGGCCCCCGCGCGGAGACAAGGGGTTCGGCTATGATCCTGTCTTCGTGCCTCTTGGCCGCAGTGGAACATTTGCCGAGATCGACCCGACAGAAAAGCAGGGCATGAGCCACCGCGCCGATGCCTTCGCCAAACTGGTCGCGGAGCAATTTGGCGCGTAAGCTGCCCAGATGGCCCGCGCGCTTTACATCCATTGGCCTTTTTGCGCTCGCAAATGCCCTTATTGCGACTTCAACAGCCATGTCCGTGACAATGTGGATGTTGACCTGTGGCAACGCACTCTGCTGGCGGACATGCGTCATGAAGCAGGTATGGCAGGCGGTGAGCCGCTGGAGAGCATCTTTTTCGGTGGTGGCACCCCTTCCCTGATGCCTCCGCCGCTGGTTGGCGCATTGCTGGCGAAAGCTGAAAAGCTGTGGAGCTTTGCACCCGATATAGAAATCACTTTGGAGGCCAATCCATCGTCGGTGGAGGCAGGGCGATTCGCGGATCTGGCGAAGGCGGGCATCAACCGGGTTTCTCTTGGCATTCAGGCGCTGGATGATGCAACGCTGCGCTTTCTGGGGCGGCTCCACAATGCGGATGAGGCATTGGCTGCGCTTGATGTCGCGCAGCGCCATTTCGCGCGCGTCAGCTTTGATCTCATTTACGCCCGGCCCGGTCAGACAATGGCGGCATGGGAGGCGGAATTGTCCCGCGCGCTCGCCTTTGGAACGGGGCATCTCTCGCTCTATCAACTCACAATTGAGCCGGGGACGCGCTTTGCCACCGATGTGCGGCAGGGGGCATTTGCACCGCTTGATGATGATGCGGCGGCTGATCTGTTTGCGCTAACGCGTGCAATGACTGCCGCTGCCGGTTTGCCAGCCTACGAAGTGAGCAATCATGCCCGCAAAGGTGAGGAAAGTCGCCATAATCTGACCTATTGGCGTTATCGCGATTATTGCGGCATCGGTCCCGGTGCACATGGTCGCCGGAGTAACGTGGCTACCGTCCGGCATCGCAAGCCTGAAAACTGGCTTGCGGCTGTGGCAGAACGCGATCACGGTATTTCTGAGGAACGGCCCCTTGCTGTGCAAGAACAGGCGAGCGAGGCTTTGCTGATGGGGTTGCGCCTTTCCGAAGGCATTGACCTTGCGGTGCTTTCAAACCGTTTTGGATTGCCGGAGGAAAACCTGATTAGCCCGGCAGCCGCTCGGCTATACACGGGGCAAGGCCTGCTCTGGCAAAAAGATGGCCGGCTGGGCGTGACTGACAGCGGCGTTGCTGTGCTTGATGCCTTGCTTGGTGAACTGGTGCCCGCTGAACTGGTCGCGTCGTGAGCGTGGGCGATCTTCTGGCCCGTTGGCGCACGCATCTGGAACAGGAACGCAGGCGCTCACCACATACGGTGCGAGCCTATCTCGCCGCTGCCACGCGACTGCTGGAGCAAACCGAGCAGCCGGACTGGCCCGGCATTGCCGCGCTGGATGCAGTGGCGCTGCGCAATCAACTGGCCATGCGCCGCGCAGAAGGCCTGGGCAATGCTTCTGCTGCGCGGGAACTGTCTGCGCTCAAGGCATTTATTGCCTTTGCTCGCCAGCAGGCCGGGATGGATGACCCTGCCCCGCCCCGCTTGCGAGGGCCGCGTGTCAAAAAAGGCCTGCCACGCCCGATAACACCCGATGATGCGCTCAACCTTGCTGAAATGGTGGCAGGTGCCGCAACGGAAGAATGGATCGGTGCGCGCGACAGGGCCGTGCTTTTGCTCCTTTATGGTGCAGGAATGCGAATTGCCGAGGCGCTCTCGCTCAAAGGAGACGCACTGCCATTGGGCGAAACGCTGGTGGTTACTGGCAAGGGTAACAAGCAGCGGGTGGTGCCTCTGCTGCCGATCGTTCGCGATGCCGTTGCGTCTTACATTGAGGCTTGCCCTTGGCCGGTCGAGAAAGATCGACCACTCTTCCGGGGGGCAAAGGGGGGCGCGCTTTCGCAAGGCATGGTGCAAAAAGCGACAGCGCGGGCGCGAACTGCGCTGGGTTTGCCACCAACGGCAACGCCCCACGCTTTGCGCCACAGCTTTGCGACGCATTTGCTGGGGGCTGGCGCTGATTTGCGTAGCCTTCAGGAATTGCTCGGCCATGCGAGCCTTGGTTCGACGCAGATCTATACAAAGGTTGACGCGGCAAGGATGCTGGAAAGTTACCGTTCAGCTCACCCGCGCGAGCAAGATCAAACCTGACCGCAGCGCGCTTCGATCGCATCCCAGATCATGGCGGACGTATCGGTCCCGTTAAACTTGTCTATGGCGACAATTCCGGTGGGTGACGTGACGTTGATCTCTGTCAGCCATTGCCCCCCGATCACATCAATGCCCACGAAGATCAGGCCAAGCTCTTTCAGTTTCGGCCCAAGAGCGGCGCAAATCTCTTCCTCACGCGGGGTCAGCTTCGTAGCTTCTGCCGATCCCCCCACGGCGAGATTGCTGCGAAACTCCCCTTCCCCCGGTTTGCGGTTGATTGCGCCTGCGACAATGCCATCCACCAGCACGATGCGCTTGTCGCCAGAAGCGACTTCGGGAAGGAAAGGCTGGACCATGTGCGGCTCTGGCCAGGTCTGGTTGAATACCTCAAACAGCGCGCTGAGGTTGTCGCCACTTTCCGGCACGCGGAAAATGGCCTTACCGCCGTTGCCATGGATTGGCTTTACCACCACGGCCCCGTGTCTGGCCATGAAGGCCCGCACTTCATCTGCGCTGCGGGTGACGAGTGTTGGCGGCATGAAGCGTCGGTAATCGAGAACAAAGACCTTTTCCGGCGCATTGCGAACGCTGACCGGGTTGTTGACCACCAGCGTTTCACTCTCGATCCGTTCAAGCAGATGCGTCGCAGTGATATAACCGGTATCGAACGGCGGGTCCTGCCGCATCAGCACCACGTCGATATCGCGGCCAAGGTCGATTCGACGCGGCTCACCGGCGCTGAAATGATCGCCCGGCGTGCGTTGCACTGTCACCGGGCGGGCAAGAGCGTGCAGGCGATCATCTTCATCAAGCGTGAGCGAACCGACGTCATAATGGAAAAGCGTGTGCCCCCGCGTTTGCGCAGAAAGCATCAGGGCAAAACTCGAATCCCCGGCGATGTTGATTGATTCCAGTGGGTCCATCTGGACCGCAACACGCAGTGACATGGTTCAAACTACTCCTTCAGCCCATCCAGGCATTGACGATGTGGCGCGGCTTGGCATCAGGTGCAAGCAGGACAACGTCGATACGAATATCCTCGCCATTGTGTGCATATTCATGCGCGACAGCTTCGACAGCGGCAGCGACGCGCCGCAAGCGATGGGCGTCGATAGCATGATCGAGTTGATCTTCCGACTTGCGCCATTTGACTTCCACGAAGACGACAGCACCTTCGCCACGACACACAAGGTCTATTTCACCCAGCGGTGTTTTTCGTCTGCGATCAAGGACATGCCATCCTTGCGCCTCCAGCCACTGCGCAGCCTCGGCCTCGGCATCCCGGCCACGCGCATCCGCTTGCCTGCGCCTCTGGCTCATTTCAGCTCCAACGCACGGGCGTAGAGCGCCTTGCGATTATGGCCAGTTGCGCGCGCAACAAGGGCGGCTGCCTGAGAGGGTTTGTTGTCCGCCAACGCCTCTTGCAACAGGGCATCAATGTCCACGCTTTTCATAAAGTCAGCGTTGGGCGGCCCGATCAGCAGCACGATCTCACCTTTGGGGGGATGCACGGCGTAGTGTTCGATCAGGGTGGATGGCGACCCACTGCGACATTCTTCGTAGAACTTGGTCAATTCACGAGCCACGGCGACTTCGCGTCCGGGAAGGACGTCTTCTATAGCCTCCAACGATTTCAACAGTCGCGGCGCAGTTTCGTAAAAGATCAGTGTTGCAGGCACCTCGCCCACGTCACACAGGGCTTTTTTGCGCGCATTGTCCTTTGGGGGCAGGAACCCCGCAAACATGAAGCGGTCGCTCGGCAACCCGCTCAATGTCAGGGCCACAATCGCCGCGCTCGGCCCCGGCAGGCTGGTAATGGGAATTGCAGCATCCCTTGCCGCGCGCACCAGCCTGTAGCCGGGGTCCGAAACCAGCGGTGTTCCCGCATCGCTGACCAGCGCAACAGCCTTGTGAGCCATTTCCCCCAGAATGCGCTCCCGATCTGCGTCACTGCTGTGATCGTCGTAACGCCACAAGGGTTTGCTGATGCCCAGATGCCGCAGCAGGCCCGCTGTCACACGGCTGTCTTCACAGGCGATGGCATCGCACCGTGCGAGCACCTCGCTTGCCCGCAAGGTAATATCGCCAAGATTGCCAATCGGGGTGGCCACGATATAGAGGCCGGGTTGTAATCGCTCGTTTTCCACATGCGAGCTTTGGACCAAGTCGGCATGGAGCGACAAGCATGAATGGTAACAGGATCAACAGGCGCAGGATTTTTGCAGTTGCGCTAACCTCCTTGCTGGCGGCTTGTCAGGTCATCCCGAAGTCGACCGATACCGCCCCGCCGCCGCCTGTTGTGCCGGATGAAGGAATCCCTGACGATGGCGGGCATCGCGTGGCTTTGCTGGTCCCCATGACCGGCCAGAACGCAGGGGCTGGCACTTCCATTGCCAATGCCACGACGATGGCCTTGCTCGACACCAATACAAGCAAGCTGCGGATTACAACTTATGATACCGGCAGCGGCGCAGCCAATGCTGCGGCACGGGCCATTTCCGATGGCAACAGGTTGATTCTTGGCCCGCTGCTCAGCGACAACATTTCTGCTGTCAGCAAGGTTGCAGCGGCAAAGTCGGTGCCGCTTATCAGCTATTCCAATGACGCGCAAAAAGCCGCGCGCGACGTATTCGTCATGGGGCAGATCCCCGGCCAGTCCATTTCCCGCACTGTCGGCTATGCCATTGGCAAGGGGCATACGCGCTTTGCAGCCCTGCTGCCGTCGGGTGATTATGGGGATCGCGCGCGCGCGGCTCTGGCGATTGCCGCCAGGGATGGCGGCGCCAGCGTGGTTGCAGTGGAAGGATATGATCGCTCTGCCAAGGGCATTATCGCTGCTGCCAAGCGCCTGATTGCCAAGGGCGGCTTTGATGCTGTGCTGATTGCCGATGGTCCGCGCCTGTCCGAACTGGCTGCATCGCAGTTCGCGGATTCGGCTAATCGTCCGCGTATTCTGGGGACGGAATTGTGGAGCGGCGAATCCTCGGTCGCAGCCGCCGCATCATTGCGCGGAGCGTGGTTTTCGGCTGTTTCCGATGGCCGTTTCGCGCAATTCGTCAAAAGCTACAAGGCGCGCTTTGGCAAGCAGCCCTATCGTATTGCGACGCTGGGTTACGATTCGGTTCTGCTAACCCTGCGCGTTGCACGGGACTGGCAGCCGGGTCGCGCCTTTCCGACAGCCAACGTGACGGACAGTGGCGGATTTGTCGGCCTGGATGGACCTTTCCGCTTCGCATCGAGTGGTGTTGTCGAACGGGCGATGGAGGTGCGCGAGGTCGGCAATGGAACAATTGCCATCGTTTCGCAGGCCCCCAGCCGCTTTCAGGACTGACGATATCCGGCGATAACCTGTGCGATACGCTTGAAACGGGCGGAATCGCCGTTTTAAGAGCGTCGCAATGGCCGATGATCTTTTTGACAAGTTGCCTGCGGGCGATGGTGACTACGATAGCTCCTCGATTGAGGTGCTGGAAGGGCTTGAGCCTGTTCGTCATCGGCCCGGAATGTATATCGGCGGAACCGATGAACGCGCCTTGCACCACCTCGCAGCCGAAGTGCTCGACAACGCGATGGACGAGGCGGTTGCAGGCTATGCCAACCGCATCGAGGTTTACCTTGAGGAAGGACCGCCCGGCACGGCAGGCAAGCTGACAATTACCGATAACGGGCGCGGCATTCCGGTGGATGAGCACCCCAAGTTTCCGGGCAAATCCACTCTGGAAGTCATTCTCACTACGCTCCATTCGGGCGGGAAGTTTTCCGGCAAGGCTTATGCAACCAGCGGCGGTTTGCATGGCGTTGGCGTCAGCGTCGTCAATGCCCTGTCCGAACACACGCGGGTAGAAGTTGCGCGCAACAAGGAATTGTTCGCGCAGGAATTTGCCAAGGGGTTGGTTCAGGGTCCGATTCAGAAACTGGGTGGGACGCCCAATCGCCGGGGGACAAGTGTCAGCTTTGTGCCGGACCCGGAAATCTTCGGCCCGCAAAAGTTCAAGCCATTGCGCCTGTTCCGGCTGGTAAGGTCGAAAGCCTACCTTTTTGCTGGCGTTGAAATCCGCTGGAAATGCGCCGATGCGCTGACCTCGGACGATGTTCCGGCAGAGGCTGTCTTCCAGTTTCCCGGCGGCCTTGCCGATCATTTGCGTGAACAGATTGGCGGACGCGAAGCGGTCACGGCAGAGTTCTTTTCCGGTTCGCAGGAGTTTCCCGCCGCCGAGGATGGCAAGTCACAGGGGCGCGTCGAATGGGCGGTGGCATGGCCGCTGTGGTCAGACGGTTCGTTCAGCTGGTATTGCAACACCATCCCCACGCCTGATGGCGGAACGCATGAACAAGGCCTGCGGGCGGCGCTGACGCGCGGCATACGGGCCTTTGGCGAGCTTGTCGGCCAGAAAAAGGCCAAGGATATTTCCGCCGATGACATGATGACAGGCAGCGAAGTGATGCTGTCGGTGTTCATCCGTGACCCCCAGTTCCAGAGCCAGACCAAGGATCGCCTCACGTCACCGGATGCAGCCCGCCTGGTTGAAAATGCGGTGCGCGATCACTTCGACCACTTCCTGTCCGACAATATGGAGCGCGGCAAGGCCCTGCTCGGCGTTGTGATGGAGCGGATGGATGAACGCTTGCGCCGCAAGGCGGAACGCGAAGTCAAACGCAAGACTGCAACCAATGCCAAGAAACTGCGCCTGCCCGGCAAACTTACCGATTGTTCCGGCGAAGGTGATGGCGAAACGGAATTGTTCATCGTCGAAGGTGACAGTGCCGGTGGCAGTGCAAAGCAGGCGCGTAACCGCAAGACGCAGGCAATCTTGCCGATCCGGGGCAAGATCCTGAATGTCGCCAGCGCCACGGCGGACAAGATCCGCGCCAATCAGGAAATTGCCGATCTCACGCTGGCCATGGGATGTGGCACCCGCAAGGATTGCGACCCTGAAAACCTGCGTTATGATCGCATCATCATCATGACTGATGCCGATGTCGATGGCGCGCATATCGCCACTTTGCTGATGACGTTCTTCTTTCAGGAAATGCCCGAAGTCGTCCGGCGCGGCCATCTGTTCCTTGCCCAGCCACCGCTCTACCGCCTGACTGCCGGCAAAGAGAGCCGCTACGCCCGTGATGACGCACACCGGCAGGAACTGGAAGTGACGGTTTTCAAAGGCAAGAAAGTCGAGGTTGGCCGGTTCAAGGGACTGGGCGAAATGAATCCCCAGCAGTTGCGCGAAACCACGATGAACCCCGAAACGCGTAGCCTGTTGCGCGTGACCTTGCCGCCAGAGTTTGAACAGCGCGCTGCGGTAAAAGAACTGGTCGATCAGTTGATGGGCCGCAATCCTGAACACCGCTTCAACTTCATCCAGAACCGTGCAGGCGATCTGGATCGCGACCTGATCGACGCCTGAGGCTTACTGCAACGCTGCACCCGCTTCGGGTGTTTGTGGATAGCTATCGGATATGTTGCGGACGAGTGACAGGAGATCGTCCTGCGTGACGAAGCTGTGCGCGATACCTTCTGTTTTGAGAACTTTCAGGATTTCAGGATCGCAATCATCCGGCGTTGCGACGACAACGACTTTCCTTGCAGAAGGCGCCAGCATAGGAAGCATATGACTGATCAGGTCATCAACAGTCGGGATGTTTTCACCACTCAGAACCAGAAGGTCGAGCGCGGGAACGGGAAGCCCCGTTTGAAGAACTGAGGTATCCCAGACCCCCAGCACCATCGCGTCAATTGTCCGTCTCCAGCTCAGGATATTGCCAGCCTGCAGGATCGGCACCGAACCTTCGCGAATTCTATCGGAGCCAACCTTTATCGTATCGGGTAGATTCAGACCAACTTGTGCGCCCCTTGCCGACAACTGCCCGGCGATCATTTCCGATAGGGCACTTGCCCTGTCGGCACCTGCGACGCAACACACCGGGATAGCGCCACGATTTCGGGTGAATGTCTCCAGAACAAGCGGAAAGAGATGTGCTGATGTCAGTCCGCCCAGTTGCGGCTGGCTGTTGACTTCGCAAACCACGCCGCCAGTTTCGCGCCACGATTTCGTGATATCCGGCAAAATGAGGTCAACACCTGCCAGATCGAGCCACATGGCATTTGCTGCCTCCACAGCCAGGGCAGCGTTGTCCGGATGAACCTTGTCGAATACTGCGACGGGGCGTCCCCCGCGTGAAACATTGGCCGCGCGGCGCAAGCGAACAAAAGCACCTGCTTGCGGAACGGACTGCGTGGTTAGCCCTTCCCGCTCAAGAACCAGCGTGGCTTCATCGTCGATTTCCAGCAAATTCATTGGCAGGTCGGGGCTTGGCCCCCGGTTGGGATCCCGGTTTTCGATTTCAACCAGTTCGGCAATGGTCGATCGACCATCGCCGGTGACGCCTCCGGGGACTCGCTCGACTGCCCAGACAAGTTTGTTGTTGAGCACGACCATGCGATAGTCCCGGCCGGGCACCCACTTTTCGACCAGAATTTTGGGTGTGTATTTAAGAGCCTTGGCAAATGCCTGCCGGACTTCTTCATCGGATCGCAAATCGGCCTCAACGCCGAGGCCGCCATCCAGAGACGATGGTTTGACGACGACCGGGTATTTCAACTGTCTTGCAATCTGAACCGCATGATCTGCGTTTCGGGCAAATGTATGGTGCATTGCTGGAAGACCAATGCGCCGCAGGATCGAGGCAGAAGTCGCCTTGTCGCGCGAGCTCGATACGCCCAGGCCCGATTCACGTTCGTGGAGGGTGCTGTCCAGACAAATGCCGTTTCTTCCCAAACCATACTGCGT
>JAGREQ010000529.1 GCA_020446465.1 Novosphingobium sp.
GATCCACCGGCGGATCTCCGACTCGCCCGACCCGGCGGCGCCACTGAACAGCGGTGATCCGTTGAACACGATGGCGAGTCGCGAGCCACCCTGCTCGACCGGTCGCATCTTCGAGATCATGTGCTGGAGGAACAGGAGCGACCCGTCGTTGATGCGGGGCAGGCCAGCGCCGAAGCGACCGGCGAAGCCGAGCGTCTTGGCTTCGTCCTTCACCTTCGCTTCGACGTTCTTCCACTCCACGCCGAAGGGCGGGTTGGCGAGGAGGTAGTCGAAGGTGCGTCCGACGAACCCGTCAGCCGAGAAGCTGTTGCCCGAGACGATATTCGTGGAGGATTGCCCTTTGAGCATCATGTCGGAACGGCAGATGGCGAACGACTCGTCGTTCAGCTCCTGGCCGAACACTTCGAGGTGCGCCTTCGGGTTCATCGAGGTCAGATGCTCCGCAGCCACGGCGAGCATGCCCCCGGTGCCGCACGCCGGGTCGAGCAGCGTCTTGACGACGCCCTCGTCGCGCAGCAGCTCGTCGTCCTCGGCAAACAGCAGGTTCACCATGAG
>JAGREQ010000530.1 GCA_020446465.1 Novosphingobium sp.
GTTCGGCTCGAGTGCGACAGACTGCACGACAAAGACATCCTTTCCGCGGACGCTTTCTTTAATCTGGACGGAGATCTCTCCATCGGGAAAGCGGCCGAGATCGATTTCCCCTAGGTTTACACCTAGGTGGTTTGCGATCTCTTGGGAAAGTGCGGGATGAGAGGATCCTGAAATAATACAAAATTTTTCATTTGATCCGCTCATTTAACCTGCCCTTGGTAGGCTGCACGAGGCAACATTAATTGGGGCGGCAGGATTCGAACCTGCGCATGCCGGTACCAAAAACCGGTGCCTTACCGCTTGGCGACGCCCCAGCTTTTTTTCGCCGATTGAGTCAGCAAAGACAAAAATGTACCCGAGAAGCGAATATTTTGCAACTATTTCTCTGAAATATTTAGATATAGTCCTAGCCGTATGCGATATCATGCATGACAGTGGACGCGAGGTGGAGCTGATCGGCGGTTTGGATCATCCACATCCGTTGATTCCGCATGTGCGCCATGGTCTCCTGGGCGCTTTTTTGAGGGGCTCCACTCTCTTTGGCTTTGAGAGCC
>JAGREQ010000531.1 GCA_020446465.1 Novosphingobium sp.
CGGCATGGAGGCCCGTGCGCCCGAGCGCACCGAGACCAGCAGCGCATTGGACTTGTCGCCGAAGGCGCGGCCCGTGATGGCGCCGACATGGGCAAGGGCGGCTTCCACCTGCGCCCTCAACTCGGCGGGATATTGCCGCCCGTTGGCATAAAAATGGTTGCAGGCTTGCGTCGTGATGGAGAAACCGGGCGGCACGGGAAGGCCCAGCGCGCACATTTCGGCAAGGTTTGCGCCCTTGCCGCCCAGCAGGTTCTTGTCGCCGGCCGATCCCTCAGCCGCGCCGTCCCCGAAGGTGTAGACCCATTTCGTCATCGCCCAGTGCCCTTGGCTTCATGCTGCATTGCGAAGGGTGATAGCGAAAATCCCGCGTCATGGCCATGGCCAAATCGGCGCATCCCCAGCTGCGGTTGCGACATGCCGCCTGTCAGCGCGGCCCGGCGAGCAGGCGGGAGACGACCATGTGTTGCAGGGGCGGCAGGCGGCTGGCAATCCTCAGGCCGGCCTGTCGCAGGAAACGGGCCGGCGGGCTGTCATTGGAATAGAGGCTGGCAAT
>JAGREQ010000532.1 GCA_020446465.1 Novosphingobium sp.
GATTTCGTAGGCAAACCGCCCTTCCTGCAAGCGTTCAAGGACTTCAGCCTGCGGCAGAGCCTTGGCGAACACATAGCCCTGGATCAGTGTTGCACCAAAGCTGGTGACCAGGTCGAGTTCGTCCTTTGCTTCCACACCTTCGGCGACGGTGATCATTCCCAGCGCCTGGGCCAGGCTTACGATCGCTCGGATAATCGCGGCGTTGCTGCTGTTGTCCTCGGTCGCGCCACGTACAAAGCTCTGGTCGATCTTGATCTTGTCGAAAGGAGCACGACTGAGATAACTCATCGACGAATATCCCGTCCCGAAATCATCGAGCGCAAGACGAACACCCAGCTTCTTCAGGCGATCAAACATGCGCTTGGTGGCATGCGGATCGGCCATGAACACGCTTTCGGTAATCTCGAGCTCAAGGCGTTCGGCTGCAAGGCCAGTCGCTTCAAGAACGCGCCGAACGACGCTCGGAAAGTTCTCATTGGCGAACTGTACCGCCGAAACATTGACCGCGACGCCAAGATCGCCCGGCCATTCGGCGGCATCGCGACACGCCCGC
>JAGREQ010000533.1 GCA_020446465.1 Novosphingobium sp.
GCGGCACAGCTCGGCAATGCTGTCCTCGCCGCGAAGGCCTTCAAGCACGATGCGGATCTTGTCCTCGGCAGAGAAGTGCCGCCGGGTCTGCCGCCGGATATCCTTCACCACCTGCTCCGCAGGGGCCTTCGACGGCGATTTTGAATAGGAGGATTTGGGCTTCATCTTCGTTCCTTCGTCACTACGACGAAGCCCAAATCCTCCTTAAATCACAACCTCAAATCTGTGCCATTGGTGCTGACGGCGGACACCGAGACTATCGATGCCGCGACACAGATCAGCAGCGCCACTGCCAGAAATCGGGGGTCGTGTTCGTCACGTATACAGTAAAGCAGCCTGGGCATCACTGCTAACCGCTAGCGAGCACTGCCTTGCCGAAGACCTAATACACACAGATATGAGTGCTATTTGAATATGGCATCGTTCGCAAAGGCTGGCAGCAGCGTGTGCTACCCATAGTGCGCGACATCGCAGCATATCCACAACTTCGCCTTTCTAGGACGCATCGGTTGTCTCAGACATCTGAGGGCGTCGCGGTAGGCGCCGGTTGAT
>JAGREQ010000534.1 GCA_020446465.1 Novosphingobium sp.
GTGGCTACCTTTCCAATTTCACTATCTCGCCAGACGGCAATAATGTTGTCTTTTTCGGCGCCAGTAGCGAAGCAAACATCAGGAACTATGATTTGAAATCCGGCAGGCCGTTGTGGAAAGCAAATCATACCAAGGACAACATTTCTTCTGCAGTCATTTCACCCGATGGAGAATTGATCGTCACTGCAGTAAGCAATGAGAATACCATCGAGGTTCACCAAGTGGGAACCGGAAAGCGATTGTATTCGCTTGAAGGCAATCCCGGCAGTGGCGGACACCTCACATTCAGTCAGGACGGCACGCGTATCATCGCGGGCAATTACAATGGCACGATGGCGATTTGGGATACTGCTTCCGGCAAGCTTCTCGCGAGTACTATCATGTCACGGTCGGGCGAGTGGGCCACCATAACGCCTGAAGGATTTTTCGTGGCCTCCGAGAATGGCGCGAACCTGCTACATGTGACGCGTGGTATGGAGACTGTCGGTATCGACCAAGTCTATGACGCGCTTTACCGTCCTGACCTGGTGAAGGAGGCGCTTGCCGGGGATC
>JAGREQ010000535.1 GCA_020446465.1 Novosphingobium sp.
AGATGCTTGAAGGCCGACTTGAGCGCATCCGACCAGCCGTCGGATATCTCGCGGTAATAGCGATCGTCGCCCCGGATGCGCTTGCGAAAGCCGATCTTGAACGTGTCGCGCTCGTAGAACAGCAGATCGAGCGGCAGGCCGACCGACAGGTTCGACTTGATCGTGGAATCGAACGAGACCATCAGCAGCTTGGCGGTCTCGGCGAAGGTCATCGTCGGTTCGTACGCACGCACGATGATCGGCTTGCCGTATTTGGTCTCTCCGATCTGGAAGAAGGGCGTGTCATCACAGGTCTCGATGAAGTTGCCCTCCGGGTAGATCAGGAACAGCCGGGGCTCGGTGCCCCTGATCTGGCCGCCGAAGATGAACGAGGCGCTGAAGGCGTCGGCGCTCTGGCCGACGGGAGCCGAATTGGCGATCACTTCCTTGACGGTGTTCCCGACGAGTCGCGCCGTCTGGTACATCGACGGGGTCTGCATGATCGAGGGCGTGCGCTCGGCCGGCGCCTTCGATCGCTCGTCGAGAAGGCTGACGACCGCCTGCGTGGTGGCC
>JAGREQ010000536.1 GCA_020446465.1 Novosphingobium sp.
CCTTGCTGGCCAGCCCGCTATCTGCTGCACCAGACTTTCCTGAACTGACGGGGCGTGTGGTCGATAATGCTGATCTGCTCGGGCCAGCCGAGGAAGCGGCTCTCGCTGCAAAGCTCGAAAGCTTTGAAACGACCACCCAGCGCCAATTTGTAGTCGCGACTGTACCAAGCCTTCAGGGCTATGAAATCAGCGATTACGGATACCAGCTGGGCCGCGCATGGGGCATTGGCGATGCCGAGCGCAATGACGGTGTGTTGCTGCTGGTTGCCCCGCAGGAGCGCAAGGTGCGGATTGAGGTTGGCTATGGGCTGGAACCCTATCTCACTGACGCCATGTCCTCCATGATCATCCGCGACCGGATCACGCCCCGCTTTCGCGATGGTGATATGGCGGGCGGGATTGTTGCGGGGACCGACGCGATCATTACCCAGCTGCAACTGCCGCCAGAAGAGGCCATGCGAATTGCCGCAGAAGCGAAACCCAAACCCGCGAAGGGCGGCGGCTTTTCATTTGGGACAATCATCTGGCTCGGCTTTCTGTTTTTCTTCT
>JAGREQ010000537.1 GCA_020446465.1 Novosphingobium sp.
CGGGGTTGAACCGCTGCTGAAAGCCCTGATCGAGGGTGATGCGGGGATCCTGTCGCTGTCGATCGAGCGGGCCGGGCTGCACGATGCCTTCGTCGCCATCGCGGGTGAAGCGGCAGCGCGGGCGATGGTTACCCAGGCCGCAGGAGAAGCCACATGAGTGAGCAGACCAGAGGCCGCCTGTCGCTGTTGCGCGCCGCCTTCGTGATCGCGCGGCGCGATTTCACCGCCATCCTGTTCGGCCGCACCTTCATCTTCTTTCTGCTCGGCCCGCTGTTCCCGGTGGTGGTGATGGCGCTGGCGGGCGGCGTGGGGGCGCAGGTGCAGAGCGGCGTCGCCGTGGCCGATATCGGCGTGGCCATGGAAGCGCAGGACGTCGACGCCATGCTCGCCGCGCGCGAGGAGGTGGCGGAGCAACTGGGCGGCGGCGTGCCGCCGATGGTCGCCACGGCCCGGCTTGAACCGGGCGAGAGTTTCGATGCCCGCGCGGTGCTCGAAAGCGGCGGGGGCAGCCTGGCCGCCGTGGTCACCGGCACGCCCGAAGCGCCGGT
>JAGREQ010000538.1 GCA_020446465.1 Novosphingobium sp.
GGCTGCGGCGACCCAGACGGGCGCATTCCGCGACGAGATCGTGCCTCTGGCCATCGACGGCGGGCTGCAGGAAACCGACGAGGGCATCCGGGCGGATGCATCGCTCGAGGGGATTGGTTCGGTGAAGCTTCTGCAGGAGGGCGGGGTGATCTCGGCCGCCAATGCTTCGCAGATCTGTGACGGTGCGGCCGGCGTGCTGATCGTCTCGGAAAAGGCGCTGAAAGAGCTTGGGCTGACGCCGCGTGCGCGGATCATCAACCTGACCGTGACGGCGGGCGATCCGGTCATCATGCTGGAAGAGCCGCTGCCCGCGACCGACCGTGCGCTGGCGCGGGCAGGCCTGGGTATCGATGACATCGACCTGTTCGAGGTCAATGAAGCCTTTGCTCCGGTTCCGCTTGCCTGGCTGAAGCACACCGGCGCCGATCCCGAGAAGCTGAACGTCAACGGCGGTGCGATTGCACTTGGCCATCCGCTGGGCGCTTCCGGCGCGCGGCTGATGACGACGCTGGTGCATGCGCTGCACAAGCGGGGCAAGCGGTATGG
>JAGREQ010000052.1 GCA_020446465.1 Novosphingobium sp.
TGCAAAAGTTACTGAATGGTTAACCCGCGCCTCGATCGTGGCGCGAAGAATGACTGTCACGGCAGAACTGCGGGACAGGCAGGTAACCGGGCCGCCCTCTGTTGATCGCAGTGATGCCGGGATGCACCTGGGCTTGCTCGCCAATACCCGGATGTTAGGGATGAGCTGGCGTGGCGAGGCGCAGTTCCGCTTGTCCGGCCCGCAAAAAGGCTTTGAATCCGCTCGTCTGGTCGTGGAGCGCAGCCTTGATGACCGGTCTGACCTTCGGGCCGAGATCAACCATCAGGCCCGCGGCAATTATACCGACTTTGCGCTGGGTTATGTGCGTGAGTTCCGGCGTTTTGCCTTGCGCGCGGAAGGGACTTACAACAGCCGCCATGCGATTGGGGCCAATCTGGCGCTGTCGTTCAGCTTCGGCCCGTCAGGCGATGGTCGCGGCATTCGCTTCAGTCACGAAAAACTCGCGCGCACTGGTCAGGCCGCTGTCACGGTGTTCCGCGATGATGATGGCGACGGTATCCGTGAAGCCGGGGAAGAGGTCATTCCCGATGTCGGCATCGAGGCAGGATTCCGCACCACGGATAGCGCCACGAATGCGCGCGGTCATGCCGTGGTTGACGGTTTGAAGCCTTTCCAGCCGGTGCTTGTGTCGATCGATACGGGCAGCTTGCCCGATCCGTATCTGCAACCGGTCGGGCCGGGCGTGGTTGTGACCCCGCGTCCGGGGGTAACGGCGCGGATCGAACTGCCGCTTGCTCCGACCGGCGAAGTCGAAGGCATTGTCCACGGGCTTGAGGGAACGCCGCGCGAAGGTGTGGAACTGGAACTGGTCAATGCGAAAGGCGCTGTCGTCGCGCGCTCGCTAAGCGAATATGATGGCTTCTTCCTGTTGGAATCGGTGCCTTACGGGCAATACCGCCTGCGCCTTGCCGAGACTTCCGCGAAGGCTCTGGGGCTGCGGGCAGGTTTCCTGTCGTCCGCGTTTGCGCTGGGCAAAGACAACGACATCATCCGGCTTGGTGCGGTTCGGCTGGGAACGCTCGCCCAAGTCGCCAGTGGGGCAGATGCTGCGGGTGTCCACATGCCTGCTCTCGCCGCGGCCGGCCCCTGACTCTTGCGGCGACTTTGCCTGTTACAAAGGAATACGCTTGTCGGGTGCCAGTTTGATCCGCTTGTCTGGCCGGGGTTTGGGAATAGAGCGGCGGATCGGGCGTGGTTCATCCACGACTTCTTCAATCACTTCCCGACATTGGCAGTTCTTCTTTTTCGGCACCATGACCGGCACCATCATCATCGCCTGATTATAGCCATGGCCGCCATAGTATCCGTAAGCGGGTGCCATTTGGGTATGGCTTGCGAGATAATCCTCACACCAGGCCACTGCCTTCGTATCAGATTTCTTGCGACTTCCAGCACTGGCGAGCGCGCCCATTGCTGCGCCAGCGACCCCGCCGACGCCTGCGCCGATCAACGTCCCGGCGAGGCGATCACCGTCATCATCAATGCGGTTGCCGGCAAATCCACCAATCAATGCGCCGACAAGGCCACCGATCAACCCGCCATTGCCGCCGCGATGGTCACGTCGGTAGCGTGAAGCACACTCACTGATCCAGTCCGCCCGCGCGCGATCATATTCGGCCTGCCGCGCCGTAATATCCGCGGGGGCAAGCATAGGCGCACCCGCATTATATGGCGTGGCATAGTGCATCGGCGCGGCCGGATATGCACCGGGGTAAGCGCCCGGATAGACCGGCACGGGCGGGGCGCCTGAGGGGTAAACAGGCGCAGCATAAGTCGGGGCGGGATAGACAGGGGCCGCCACCGTTGGCACGGCGGTAGCTGCGGTTTCAACGGCATCGGTTGCGGCATCGCCAACATCCTGCGCGCTGACGCTTGCCCCTGCTGCGGTGCTTGCCAGTAAAAGCGCGCCAGCGCCAAGGCGCAGCGAGTGTTTGCGGACATGCATGGTCAGTTCCCCTGTGTTCAAGTTTCGCCTGGCATGGCGCGGGCGTTAACGCCAAATTTAGCATCAGGATGCGCCGCAAACCAATATGGAGGCACGACAATTTCCGGCACTGTCCCGATCCGGGGCGGATTGGGAGCGTGCTGACGGGCCGCAGGGCGCCTGGCGTTCGCCCCCTGTTGTTGGCCATTGTATGTCGAAAGCGTCGGGTCTATTTCATGCAGTATGACCTTGCGTAGAAAACTCCTCATCGGCTTTGCCGCCTTTATCGTTATTCTCTCCGCGCTGGCATGGTGGGCGACGCGGGGCGATACCGCGAACGTACCGTTTGAGAAGGTGACAGGCACTGATCCTGTGCTGGAAGAAGATTACAGCGCGGAAAAGATACCCACTGTCGTGATTGCAGAGCCGGTCGGCTGGGCACAAGACGAATCGCCCAAGGCCGCAGAAGGGCTTGCCGTTACACGCTTTGCCGAAGGGCTGGATCATCCGCGCACCATGCTGGCCTTGCCCAATGGTGATATTGTGGTTGCCGAAACCGGCGCGCCTGCAGGCGCCTTGCCAGATGGTCTGGTCGGCAAGGTCATGGCGCATTTTATGGATAAGGCCGGGGCCGGTGGGCCGTCCCCTGACAAGCTGATCCTTTTGCGCGATAGCAACAATGACGGCAAGGCTGACCAGCGTTTCACCTTGCGCGAAGACGATCTCGCGTCCCCGTCGGGCCTCGCATATCGCGATGGAAAACTGCTGGTCGCAAACCACAATGGGGTGCTGGCTTTCCCGTTTGAGATAGGGCAGACCGCGATCACTGCGAAACCGGAAAAGCTGCTCGACCTGCCTGTTGCCGGTATGCACTGGATGCGCAACCTGACGATCAGCCCGGATGGCAACGATCTCTATGTCGCGATCGGCTCTGCCTCCAACATTGGTGAAAATGGCATGGAGGTTGAAAAGGGGCGCGCCTCGATCATGGAATATGACTTCGCAACGAAGGCGAAGCGCCCTTACGCAGAAGGCCTGCGAAATCCCAATGGCATGGCGTGGAACCCCGCAACGGGTGAACTGTGGACCGTGGTGAATGAGCGTGACATGCTCGGCTCTGATCTGGTGCCGGACTATCTCACCAATGTTCCGGTGGGCGTCCAGTATGGCTGGCCCTGGGTGTACTGGCGCAACAAGGTTGATCGGCGGGTAGAAGCCCCCATGCCGCAGTTCCTGACCGAATATACCCGCCGCCCGGAATATGCGCTTGGCCCGCATGTGGCGGCGCTGGGACTTGTGTTCACCGGAGAAGGACATCTCATGGGTGAAAAGTTTGGGAACGGGGCGTTTATCGCGCAGCATGGCTCGTGGAATCGCAAACCGCTTTCGGGATATGACGTGGTGTTCGTCCCATTCGACAAGCGGGGCAATCCGCTCGAAAAGCCTGTTCCTGTCCTGACGGGTTTTCTGGCAGGCGATGGCAAGACCCATGGCCGCCCGACCTGGCTGGCGTGGGACAAGGCCGGTGCGCTGCTGGTGTCAGACGATACGGCCGGGATTATCTGGCGCGTTACGGCACCGGGCGCCAAACCGGCCCCGAAACCCGAGGCTCTCAAATCGACGCCGCTCCCCCCGCAGCGCAATTTGCGCCCACCGCGCCCCGAAGAAGTGCTGGGGCAGGATTATATTCGATACGACTGATCGGGAACGGGCGGTCAGACCACTTTGCCCACGCGCCCGGCCAGTTCGGTAATGAACTGCCATGCGGTGCGGCCTGAACGCGCGCCGCGCCGCTTTGACCATTCCAGCGCCTCGCCTTCATCCCATGACAGGCCATATTCTTCGGTATAACCTGCGATAATCGCCAGATATTCATCCTGTGTGCAATTGTGGAACCCGACCGACAGGCCGAAGCGATCGGCCAGCGCAAGGTTATCATCCACCGCATCGCGCGGGTTGATCGGATCGTCCTGTTCGCTTGCATGACGGGTGACAATCGCGCGTCGGTTTGACGTAACCGCAAGGCGGACATTGGCGGGGCGCGCCTCGACACCGCCCTGCAACCAGCTACGCAAGTGGCGTGGACCAATGCTGTCGTTGTCGGCAAATCCCAGATCGTCAATGAAGACCAGAAACGCGCGGGTCTGCTGCCCCAGCTCGGCAAAAAGCCCGGACAATGTGGGCAGGGCGTCGGTCCCGACTTGCACAAGCGCAATCGATGCAGGGCGTTCGGCAAGCGCCGCGTTGACGCCCGCGCGCAACAGGGCGGATTTGCCCATACCGCGCGCACCCCACAGCAGCATGTCGTGCGCGGCATGACCGGCGGCCAGTCGCGCGATATTGCCCGCCACGATGTCCTTTTGCCGGTCAATTCCCCGCAATAGGGAGAGGGCAGGCGCATCCAGCGTCTCGATCCCGCGCGCGCCGGTGCCAGACCAGACGTATGCGGGAAAGATTTTCCAGTCCGTGTGGACCGGAGGTGGAGAAATCCGTTCGAGCGCATCGGCAATGCGGGCCAGCGGGTCGCCCTGATCTGTCATGATACCGGTTCGCTCCTTATCTGCCGTTTGCTTCTTGTGCTTGGCTTGCGATGTGCATCTCCTATAGCGAGCGAGCGATGACCGGCAAGATACCCCAGATTGTGGCCCCGGATTCGGCAGGCCTTGCACGCGCTGCGGAGATGATCCGTGCAGGCGGGCTTGTCGCGGTGCCGACAGAAACGGTCTATGGTCTGGCAGCAAGGGCTGACAGTGCCGAGGCGGTTGCCGGAATCTACCGGGCAAAAGGACGGCCCGATTTCAACCCGCTTATTGTCCATGTCGCCAGCCTGGAACAGGCGAGGGCGTTGGCACGGATGGATGCACGCGCTGAAAAACTGGCGGAGCAGTTCTGGCCGGGACCGCTGACGATCGTGTTGCCGCTGGCTCCCGGTGCCGCTGTTGCCCCGGCGGTGACTGCTGGCTTGCCGACGATTGCGGTGCGGATGCCTGCCCACCCGGTGATGCGGTCATTGCTGGAACTGTGTGGAATGCCGCTTGCTGCTCCGTCCGCTAACCGTAGCGGAGCGGTCAGCCCGACTTGTGCAGAACACGTCGCCCGCTCGCTGGGCGCGGCCGTGCCACTGATTGTTGATGGTGGGACATGCGCGAAAGGGCTGGAATCGACAATTCAGGCCTTGCGCGATGATGGAAGCTGGAACCTTCTGCGGCCCGGTCCCATTGCAGAATCCGAGTTGGCCGCAGTATTGGGACCATGCGCCATACCGGGCGACGGAGGGATTGAAGCGCCGGGGCAGCTTGCCAGCCACTATGCGCCGGGAAAGCCGGTGCGCCTTGATGCAACAGATGCAGCCCCCGATGAGTTTGTGATCGGCTTTGGTGCGATAACAGGTGATGTCTCGCTCTCGCCGGCAGGCGACCTCGCAGAGGCGGCGGCACAGCTATATGCGTGCCTGCACAAGGCTTCTGCGGCAAGGCAGCCGCGCATTGCCGTTGCGCCCATTCCGCAAACCGGCATCGGTGTTGCGATCAACGATCGCCTGCGTCGGGCTGCGGTATAAGGCGTTACCCTATAGTCTTTTGATTTGACACATTTCCTGGCTGACAAAGTCCATTTGCGGCACAAACAAGGGGCCGTTCCTTGCGGAACGACCCCTCGGTTTGAGAACTGCGCTGTTCCGCTCAGGCGGTTTCGGCGTTCTCGTAGAATTTCGGCGCATGTTCGTTGAGGATCGCGAGGATCTTTTGCAATGCGGCCGGTTCGTCAGTTTTTTCCATTGCGGCCAGTTCACGCGCCAGGCGCGAAGAGGCGGCTTCGAAAATCTGGCGTTCGGAATAGCTCTGTTCAGGCTGATCGTCAGCACGGAACAGGTCGCGCGTCACTTCGGCAATCGACACGAGGTCGCCCGAGTTGATCTTCGCTTCGTATTCCTGAGCGCGACGCGCCCACATGGTGCGTTTCACCTTGGGCTTCTGGGTCAGCGTGTCGAGCGCTTCCTTCAAGGTCTTGTCCGATGAGAGCTTGCGCATCCCGATCGATTCGACCTTGTTGACAGGCACGCGCAGGGTCATGCGTTCCTTTTCGAAACGCAGCACGTAAAGTTCGAGCTGCATCCCCGCAATTTCCTGGCTTTGCAGTTCGATCACACGGCCCACGCCGTGCTTGGGGTAAACGACATAATCTCCGACATCGAAAGCGGGCGCTTTGGCTGCCATGTAGGGTCCTTTCCTATGGGCGAGAATTCCTTCGCAGCGAAGCCGTTGCTTTCGTGCCTTGTTGTCAGCACGGATGCGACCATTGGCCTTGTAGCGATGTCCGGGGAATCCTTAGCCTTGCCAGATACCAATTCCTGCCAAAGGCCGATCGCCCCGACAGTCATGAAACTGTATAACAGATTCTTGTGGAAAAAGCCAGCGCGATGATTCCGGCTGAAAAATCAACCGGATCACCGTTCTGGACTGTTTACCGCCAATGGCGTTGGCAAAGGCTCTGTGCGCTTCAGGCGAAGGCCTGAATCAGTCGCCTTCACCCGGTTCGGGCGAGAAGTATTCTTCGAACTTGCCTTCCTTGCCCTTGAATTCGTCGGCGTCAGGAGGCGAATCCCGCTTGGTGGTGATGTTAGGCCACTCGGCAGAATACTTGTTGTTCAGTTCCAGCCATTGTTCCAGCCCGCTTTCGGTGTCGGGCAGGATCGCTTCGGCGGGGCATTCCGGTTCGCACACACCGCAATCGATACATTCGCTGGGATTGATGACCAGCATGTTTTCGCCTTCATAGAAGCAGTCCACCGGGCACACTTCCACGCAGTCCATGTATTTGCAACGAATGCAGGCATCAGTGACGACATAAGTCATTTGAGCGAATTTCCTTCAGTCGGTCTCGGGCATCTGTCCCTGTCTTCCTGCTATGGCCAAGTCATCGTCCGCGTCAAGCACCCTGTAGCATTCGCGTGCTTCGTTGGCCGGGCCGCGCCGGGCTGGAATCGCCTCAATCCTGATGACGACGACCCGGTTGGCAAGCGGAATTGTGAGCACGTCTGAGACTTCGACGGGTTGGCTGACGCGGATCACGCGTTGCCCGTTGCGGCGCAAGTGGCCTTCCTTGACCAGATGCTGGGCTGCGCTGCGCGACCGGGCAAAACGCAAAAACCATAGCAGCTTGTCGATCCTCATGCTGGCGCAAACCCCTGACAAGCGCCGCGCCTATCCGATAAGATCTGCAAGAGCGGCAAAGGCACTGGCGGGATTGGGCCTGGCCGTCGGGCTATGCCGATTGCGCTGGGCAGGAGGGATGCGCCGCGGTTTCCAGCGCCACAGTTGGGGGGCGGGCGGACCAAAGGCGGCATCTGGCAGCGGTGTGGGCGGCGGTCTGGGCACGAAGCCGGCATCGCGCAGCAGGGCGTTGGCGCTGCCCGGCGTAAGGCCAACAGAGGTCGCAAGTGCAAGGTCAATCACGAAGGGCGCTTTGCCTGCCTGGCTTCTTGAATCGTGCGCGTTTCGCAAGATGCGCTCCGCCATGTCGATGCGTATCGCCTGTTTGCCCGCTTGCCGGTACCCTGTCGGCGCTTTGCCCTTGCGCGCAATGACAGGCTGCATGGTGGGGTTTATCGGGCGGGGATCAAGTTGCAGATCGTGCAGCAACTGGCGTGGTGCGGGTTTCAGCAGCGCAGTGGCAAAAATGTCGAGCGCCCCGATGGTGACGCCCAGCCGGTGCAACAATTTGCGTTTTTCGCGCGGCAGGTGTTCAAGCCCGGCCAGATGGCGCGGAATAACGCCATGGCCTTCCACCAGCTTCAGCAGGAGCGCGCGCACCTCGCTGCCGCTTGCCGGATCGCGCGATGCTGTCTCCAGTTTATAGAGGGGGTGAAGAGGGCCAAGTTTTCCTCTCAGCCAATGCGTCAGTGTTTCCTGCAAGGCCTGCTGGCGGAGCGGCGCAAGGGCAGCAAAAGCCGAATCGAGTTCTAGCCTGATTTCAGTCACACCGCGACCGTGGAGGATGCGGGCAACTTCATCATCACCACGCATGACACGGCCTTTTTCGATCCTGAGTGATCCCAGTTCGCTGGCGACCAGTTGATCTGCCTTTTGCGCCAGCAGTTGCGGCATGTGGCGTTCCGCCGCGGCAAGGAGGAGCTTGCGGTCCGTATGCGACGCCTTGGCATCAACCACAAAGTGAAAGCCATCGAGGTGGCCGATTGCCTCACCCTCCACCGTGACGATGCCCGTTTCATCCAGCACGACGTTGAGCAAGTGCGGAGCCTTGCCGACTGACTTCATCAGGACTGACGTGCGGCGGTTGACGAACCGTTCCGTCAGGCGGGCGTGCAGGGCATCGGACAGGCGCGCTTCTGCTGAACGGGCGCGGGCGGCCATTTCGTCTTTCGCCTCGACCCAGTCCGGGCGCTGCGCGATATAGCTCCAGGTGCGGATTGCAGCGATCCGGCCTTGCAACGTGTCGATATCCCCCTGGACGTTGTCCAGTTCGGCAATGCGGGCGGCGGCAAAGTTACCCGCGATGCAGCCATCGCGCAGGTCCGGCCACAGGCGCGCAACAAATCGCGCATGTGTCTGCGCGCCCTGCTGGCGAAAATCGGGCAAGGAACAGGCATCCCAGAACCGGGCTACATAGCCGGGGCTGGTGAGGGTTGCGGCAATGTCGGGTTCGTTGGCAAGGTGGCGCAGCACGGCAAGATCAATCGCTTCGGGTGCGGCAGCAAGCACGGGATCGTCCGGCCTTTCTTCAAGGTCCGCAATCAGCGTGGCAAGGTTGTCGGTACGCGGTTCTGCCTCACGCCACATCAGGTGCGTGAGCGGCGCGAACTTGTGTTCTTCGATGGCAAAGACTTCGTCCGCCGAAAACGCGACCGGCTGGCCATTGCTGCCTGACAATGCTCCGAACGTGCCGTCTTTCTGGTGGCGGCCAGCGCGCCCGGCAATTTGCGCCATTTCGGGCGGGGTCAGACGGCGGCGGCGCGATCCGTCGAACTTGGAAAGGCTGGCAAAGGCGACGTGGCTGACGTCAAGGTTCAGCCCCATGCCGATAGCATCGGTAGCGACGATGTAATCGACTTCGCCGGACTGGAACATGTCAACCTGGCGATTGCGGGTTTCCGGGCTGAGCGCGCCCATCACCACGGCAGCACCGCCACGGTGACGGCGCAGCATTTCGGCAACGGCATAGACCTGCTCAACCGAGAAAGCGACGATGGCGCTGCGCGGCGGTACGCGCGACAATTTGCACGATCCGGCATGGCTGAGCGTTGAAAACCGTGGGCGGGATACGATTTCCGCTTCGGGGACCAGGGCTTTTATCATCGGTTCAAGCGTGGCCGAACCAAGGAGCATGGTTTCCTCACGCCCCCGTGCATGAAGCAAGCGGTCGGTGAAAATATGGCCGCGTTCAGGATCGGCTGAAAGCTGCGCTTCGTCCAGAGCGACGAATGCAAGGTCCGCGCCGTCGCGCGGCATGGCTTCGGCAGTGCACAAGAGCCAGCGCGCGCCGGGCGGTTCGATCCGTTCCTCTCCGGTAATCAGCGCGACGTGTGCATCGCCTTTTATGGCGCGAACCCGGTCATAGACTTCGCGAGCCAGCAGGCGGAGCGGAAACCCGATGGCCCCGCTGGAATGCGCGCAAAGCCGTTCGATCGCGAGATGCGTCTTGCCGGTGTTGGTCGGCCCAAGCACGGCCTTGATTTCGCCTGCGCCTGTCCGCGATGGAAGTCTTGCTGTCACAATCGGGAATGTGGCAAGCCCAATGCCCGGCTGCAAGCGTGAACAAGGCGAACTTCCCCGGTTATGCGCCGGACAGGGTTCAGGCGTTTCTGACAGCTCCTCGCAGACATATTTTCGGCCAGACCCTGTGGCGCCTCCGTTGGTCCCGATTATTGAAACATTAACTTTAGAATGCGAGGAAAATCAGGCAAACTTTCCTTCGGGATCGGGTTTGTGAGGGCACTTCCTG
>JAGREQ010000539.1 GCA_020446465.1 Novosphingobium sp.
TGAAACAGGATCTGCAAAATGGCGTGCGGACAACGCGGCCGTTCGTCAAGGATGCCGGCTTTCTCAAAGCCGAGATCAAGGCTGGCCAGTTCTTTATCCTTGGTGGACAGACCGCCTACGTCGCTCATGTCGGTGAGCCAATTAAAGCGCCCAACGGAGAAACGGATGCGCGCCTTCGCGTCGTCTATTCCAATGGCACCGAGAGCAATCTGCTCCTTCGCTCGCTTCAGCGCGCGCTCTACAAGGATGAGGCGGGTCGACGGATTACCGAACCCAGCGCAGGACCGCTTTTTTCAGGCGAGCGTGATGATGACGACCTGGCAAGCGGCACGATCTATGTTCTGCGCAGCAAATCCACTCTGCCCGAGATAGAATCGGCGCGCGATCTCGTCCACAAAATCGGTGTCACCGGCGGCAGCGTCGAAAAGCGGATTGCGAACGCGAAGCTCGATCCGACGTTCATGATGGCGGACGTGGAAGTCGCGGCTACCTACCAACTCTTCAACATCAACCGCACCAAGCTCGAAAACATCATTCACCGCGTG
>JAGREQ010000540.1 GCA_020446465.1 Novosphingobium sp.
TGATCTACGATGCCGCCGCAGGCGCGCTGCCGGGCGGCAATGGCCTGGCGCTCGACTGGCGGCTGCTGCTGGGCCATCGCCATGCGCTGCCCTGGGGGCTGGCGGGCGGGCTTGGCCCGCAGAACGTGGCCGATGCGATTCGCTACACCGGCGCGCCGCTGGTGGATGCGAGCTCGGGCCTCGAATCGGCACCGGGGGTGAAGGATGCGGGCAAGATCCGCGCCTTCTGCGAAGCCGCGCTGGCCGCACGCAAGGCCGCAGCCTGAAGCAAATGGGGCCTGACGCAAAAAGGGCGGCCCCGCAGGACCGCCCTTTCCGCTTGTCAGGATGAACCCGATCAGAAGTTGAAGCCCACGCCCACGGTGGCCGCGTTCACGTCGACGAAATCGCTGAAGAAGTGGCGATATTCGGTGGTGAGGTAAACGCTGTCGGTCACGCGGTGGCTGTAGCCCGCGCCCAGGTAGGGCACGTCTTCGCCGTCACCGAAGGCATAGCCGCCAGCGGCGTAGAGGCGGCCACGGTCGCTGACGTGCGCGCCGATGCGG
>JAGREQ010000541.1 GCA_020446465.1 Novosphingobium sp.
CGGTTTAATCGGCGCGCTTCATTGTTCGTATTTGCGCTGATCCTTGTTCAAGAATATCTCGCTTTTCCCCAGGAAAGGGAGTTCACTGGAAATATCCCGCGATTGAAGGCCGAACCATACAACAATGCTGGCCTATATCCGCTGCGATCAAGGACGAGCGCGGTGAGAGGCCCGCCAGCAATATTACGATAAACATCGCGCATTCCAGGACATTGTCCAGGATCGTCCTGTTGCCTGCCTTTCCGGTAGAGTAATCAAATCAGTCAGTCCGCGCCCGGCCCCTTTTCGGTCATTCGTTGAAACCGCAGCGAATGTCGGCTCACCACCCTTATGGGTCCTAGCCCCAGCCCTTCACTGTGGCTCAGGGCGTTCCTGACTGAAAACAATACTTGTTTGCTTTCCGCCGCGACCTCCGTCCCGGCGTCCGTTCACGCGCTTGCGCTTCCGCTACGGGACGCTTGCGCTGCCACGGAGGGATTATTCATCCCCCATCTTCAAGGCTTGAATAAAAGCTTCCTGCGGGATTTCCACGCGGCCGAACTGG
>JAGREQ010000542.1 GCA_020446465.1 Novosphingobium sp.
GAACGGGTTGATGCGGTCGATTAGGTCTATATCGAGGTCGCGCACGTCCATCACGAACTTGCGCACGCCGTCAACGAAGGCCGTATTCGCCTTCTTGTCGCTGTCCCCTTCGGCCGCGCCCAAAGCCTCTTCCTTGGCCTTCTGCGTCAGATTGAGCGCAAGAATGGCGTGCTGGCGCACGGCCTCTTGATCCTCTTCGTTGAGTTCGGGGTATTTGTCCTTGATGATCTTGCCCATGCGAAGCTGGGTCAATTCTTCCGGGACAAGCTCGGAATCGAACAGGCCGCGTTCGATCGTGTTCTTGTCCTGAACGAAGGTCGCGATGACCTCGTTGAGGTCTTCCTGACAGATGCGTTGCGCCTCTTCGCTCTTGGGCGTAACGAGACCCTTGATCTCGATTTGGAACTTGCCGCTTTCCTCGTTGAAGCCGACATTGCATTTCGTCGGGTCGAAGCCGCCCTCGCCATAGTCGAAACCCGGCGTCGCTTCGTTTGTCGGGTTCTTGGGTTTGAACTCGAAACGCGGCGCAAGCACTTGCT
>JAGREQ010000543.1 GCA_020446465.1 Novosphingobium sp.
TCCGTCGGAAGAGCTTTCCACCTATCAGGAAGGCTGCCTGTCGGTGCCGGATATCTTCGCCGATGTGGATCGCCCCGCCACCTGCCGCGTCCGCTGGCAGGATCTGGAAGGCACGGTGCATGAGGAAGCTCTGGAAGGGCTGATGGCGACCTGCCTGCAGCACGAGATGGATCATCTCGAAGGCATTCTGTTCATCGACCACCTCAGCCGGCTGAAGCGCAATATGGCGCTCAAGAAGCTGGAAAAGGCACGCAAGGCGGCGTGATCGGGCGAATTCCTCCGCGATGGAGGAAAAGCTTGCAATAGGTCTGGTGTTCTCTCTCCGTTCTGCTTAGCATGGCGGGATGGAACCGATTGTTGCGATTATCATCACCTTTGCCTTCAGCCTCGCTTTTGCAGCGATTGGCTGGTTTGTCGGCTCGCGCCCGGTGGCTGAATGGCGCAGGCGAGCAGAAGAGCAGCAGGGAGAGGCGAAGGAGGCGCGCGAGCGGCTGGCACGCATGGCGCCCGAACTGGCGACGATGAGTGACCGTGCG
>JAGREQ010000544.1 GCA_020446465.1 Novosphingobium sp.
CGGCTTCCAGATACGCCTTATGGCCGTCGCTAGTAAGCTGGACGCGGGTCGCCAGACGTGCACGCAGATCGTCAATGAACCACATTGCGCATTCGCCATCCCGGCCGCCAACGAAGTAGGACAGGATCATCTTGGAGTCGGCATCAATGGCCGTCCAGGTCCAAGTATCACCCGCACCATCTGGGGCAGCCTTCGCGCCTGCCACGTTCTTCTGCTTGGCGTAGGTGAATGACCAGATTTCATCGACTTGAACCCGCTTGGCCTGCACGTCCCGCACATTGGCGTCATGGAAGGCCATGCAGGCCCTTCCGACGTCGATCAGGAGCTTGGTGACCGTGTTCTTGCTGGCACCGGTCACCCGCGTGATGGAACGAATGGAATTGCCCTCACAGAGAAGGTGAAGGATTTGGCTGCGCTGTTCTCGTTTTAGGCTTTTCATGTGGGAAATATAATTTGACTTCGTCGGAAAGTCAATTATATATCGTCGTACCGACGATATGTATTTGGATTTCACACATGATCTACCAGCC
>JAGREQ010000545.1 GCA_020446465.1 Novosphingobium sp.
AGCCCAGCCCATGAGTGTCGCGAAATCACCCGACATCTCAGGCTGGATCGTCGGAACGGCCCCGGCCATAACTTCGCCGGTCGAACCGTCGATCGTCACGATTTCCCCGTCCTTGATCGTGCGTCCGTCGATGCGGATCACGCGCGCCTTTACGTCGATATGCAGCTCTCCCGCACCGGCCACGCAGGGCTTACCCATGCCGCGCGCGACAACGGCGGCGTGCGAGGTCATCCCACCGCGAGAGGTCAAAATCCCGGCGGAGGCGTGCATCCCGTGAATATCTTCCGGGCTGGTTTCCTGACGGCAGAGAACAACTTTTTCCCCGGCTTGCGCCCGTGCTTCGGCCTCGTCTGCCGTAAAGACGGCAACTCCGGAGGCTGCGCCCGGTGATGCGGGCAGGCCCTTGGTTAGTACATCCCGCTCGGCTTTCGGGTCCAGCGTCGGGTGAAGGAGCTGGTCGAGGCTTTGCGGGTCCACGCGCAGCAGGGCTTCCTCTTGCGTGATCAGCCCTTCTT
>JAGREQ010000546.1 GCA_020446465.1 Novosphingobium sp.
CTGGCGGCGATGGGTGTGATGGTCTTGGCCAAATGCTTGGTTCCGGGTGCGTGTGTGCTTGCTGGTGATCCAGTAGTCAGGCGAGGCGATAAACGCTGGTGGCGGTGTCGTGGTAGAGCGCGGCCTTGTCGGCCGGTGTGTAGCTCTCGGTGATGCGTTTGAAAGAGTTCCAGAGGACATTATAGCTGCAGCTTACCTTGTCGACCGGGAAGTTGCTTTCAAACATGCAGCGCGCGGGCCCGAATTGCTCGATTACGGTTTCGTAGTAGGGGCGGGTCGCTTCGGATAGTTCCGTACTGGTCGGCGGCAGAGGGAGTTCATGCCATCCGAAGCCGCAGTATTCCATGGCGAGGCCACCGAGCTTGACGGTGACGTTGGGGCATGTCGCGAGATCCTGCATGTAGCCACGCCAGGCGTTGAAGACCTCCTCACGGCGTCCGGCGTAGGCGCCGATGCCGGTTATGCCGCCGACATGATTGAGGACGATCGAAAGGTCCGGCAAGGCGCGGG
>JAGREQ010000547.1 GCA_020446465.1 Novosphingobium sp.
CGTGCAATTGCTTCGTCGTTGACCATCACCGTGCCGCTCAGTACGGCGAGCAGGGCGGTGTGTCCTTCCGCCGGCGTGAAGTCGGCGCTCTTTCCCGCATTGAGGCGGATGTCGAGAATGCTGATCGGCGTGAACGTGCGAGCCGGTCCCTTTTGGCCGGAATAGTCTCCCGCGATGACACGCACGCTGCCTGCTGCATCCGGCAAGGCAATCGTCGGGATCTGCGCGCTGCTCAAGGACTGATAGCCCGGTGTAACGGACTTGTCCTTTGCAGGCAGGTTGACCCACAATTGCACGACCTCGAACATCCCACCCATTGCAGTGAAGCTGTCGGAATGAAACTCCTCGTGCACCAGGCCCGAGGAAGCCGTCATCCACTGCACATCGCCAGGACCGATAACGCCGCCTCCGCCGGAGGAATCGCGGTGTTCCACTTCGCCCGAATAGACGATGGTGACAGTCTCGAATCCTCTATGCGGATGCTCGCCAACGCCACGACGGTGCTGG
>JAGREQ010000548.1 GCA_020446465.1 Novosphingobium sp.
TATCGCCGAAACGCGGGAAAAGGCGCGCGAAAACGTGCGCTACGGTCTGGAACGGTGGATCAATTACATGGCCACTGTGGCGGCGCTTCCGCTTGCCCCGCCGCCGGGCGTCGACCCGATCGACTTCATCATCGACACCGGGTTTGGCGTGATCGGTACGCCTGACGATTTCGTGGCGCAGATGGAGCGCCTGTCCGAACAGTCGGGCGGGTTCGGCTGCTTCCTCAATTTGGACAATCACTGGGCCGACTGGGCGGAAACGCGGCGTTCCTATGAACTGATCGCCCGCTTTGCCATTCCCAGGCTCAATCGCCTGAACGACCTGCGTCATCGCTCCGAGGAATTCCTGCGCGACAATCACGCGAAATTCCGCGGCGAACTGGACGATGCCGTGCGGGCCAAACTGGAAGCCTATGCCAGGGAAAAGGGCAGCGACAAACTCTCGCCCGATATCGTGGCGCACTACAAGGCCAAGGCCTGACTCCCCCCCCCCCCGCGAGT
>JAGREQ010000053.1 GCA_020446465.1 Novosphingobium sp.
GTTCGAACCCGTCACCGCCCACCATTTTCCTGTTCACAGACGTCCGCATTCGTCTAGACAAACCCCAGAAAATCGCCATATTTTAACCCCAACAGGCCGTTGGCGTTCAACTGCGTTCGCTGACAGCCTGCCCGGATTGGGGGTATAATGTGGGGTATCTTGAAATACCCCCGACAAAATACCCCCAGATGGCAAGGGGTATGTTGGCCATGGCGCTCACTGATATTGCGATACGAAATGCCAAGCCGCGCGCAAAACCTTACAAAATGGGTGATGCTGGCGGGCTTTATCTGATGGTCACTCCCGCAGGCGGAAAGCTCTGGCGGCTCAAGTTTCGCGTTGCCGGAAAGGAAAAGTTGCTTTCGCTGGGCGGCTGGCCCGATGTGAGTCTCGCCAATGCACGCAAGGAACGCGATACCGCACGCGAAACGCTGGCGGCTGGTGCCGATCCAGCACGAGAAAAGCAGCAAGCAAAACATCTCGCGAGGGTTTCTGCTGCAAATACATTTGGTGAGATTGCACAGGAACTTATCGACAAACGCCTAAGGGCATCGCGCCGGGGCAGTGGTCTGCCTATGTCGAAAACAACCTGATCCCACGCATTCATGGCTTCGAATTGCTGATGGCCAGCTATGCGATGTGCCACATGAAGCTGGATATGGTGCTAACCGGCCTTGGCTATAGGCCCTCTGCCAATCCGCCCCGCCTTGGCGTTTATCTGACAAATAGCCTTGAAGAAGGCGAACGGGTGGAACAGACACTGTTTGGCCTTTCGCGTGCCATCGCGGAGGAAGCCAAGGCGGCGAATGATATCAAGCGTCAAACGCCCATCATGTGCGTGATCGGCAACCCGCCATACAATTCGAGCAGCTCGAACAATGGACCTTGGATCGATGGCCTCATTGCGCCGTACAAGGCGGAACTGGGCGAGCAAAAGGTCAATCTCAATGATGACTACGTCAAGTTTTTGAGGCTTGGCGAAAGTTACATTGAGCGGAGTGGCCAAGGCGTTTTGGCCATGATTACCAACAATTCTTTCCTCGATGGAATCACGCAAAGACACATGCGCCGTCATTTGCGCCGAACCTTTGACGCGATTTATGTCATGAATCTCCATGGGGACATTCGAACGGATTCGGGATTTTCCGACAAGGACGAAAACGTCTTCGACATCACCCAAGGTGTTGCCATATCCATATTCATAAGGAAGGGGATGCCTGAAAGGGCCAAACTTGGCCAAGTGCGCTACGTCGACATGCACGGAAGCCGAAAATCAAAGTATGAGCGGCTGTTTTCAGATTCGCTTTCGTCCGCGAAATTCTCCCAGATTGAAGCCGAAGCGCCAAATTACCGGTTCCTGCCATCCAGCGACCCTTCGCGGGAAGCTTATGAAGCTGGGTTCCCCATCAATGCGCTCGCTTTGACATACAGTTCAGGAGTCCAAACCAAGCGAGACAGCATATGTGTTGCACACACGCGTGCAGACTTGGAGGCGGTATTATCGGACTTCGCTGAAGCTCCAGAGGATACGCTGCGCGAAAAGTACGGGTTGCCTAAAGACGGACGCGATTGGACCATCAGCAACGCGAAGGCCGATGTTATTTCCGGCAAAGGCGAGATATGCGAGTTCACCTATAAACCGTTTGATACCCGGTTCTTCTATTACTCTGGGAAAACGAAAGGCTTTGTGGCCTACCCGCGCCGCGATGTCATGCAGCACATCGTCGGCAGGCAAAACCTCTCATTGTTGTTCAACCGCCAGAATGTAAGGGACTATTTTTCATATGCAGGATTGACGCCGTTTGCCTGCAATCACGGCACGTTCTATCTCGGGAACAGAGGACAAGACTACTGCTTCCCACTCTACCTCTACCCAGAGGATGACACCCTCGACCAATCGATCCAGGTCAATTTCGAACCCAAGCTTTACGCCCGCATTCGTAAGGCGGCTGGTCTCAGCAGCACCCCAGCCGCGCCCGATGGCAGTGCGATTGAATCCGGGGCGTTCCGCCATGCCACAGGCGATGCACGCCCGGATGAAGTGAAGGTGTTCGATTATATCTATGGCGTGCTGCATTGCCCGGCCTATCGCGAAACCTACGCCGAATTTTTGAAAATTGATTTCCCGCGCGTCCCCTTCCCGCCATCGCCCGAAGTGTTTGCGCAGGTGAGCGCACAGGGCGAAGCCTTGCGCCGCCTGCATCTGATGGAAGATGTCGCCATTGGCGACAAGCCCTACCCCTTTGAAGGGGATGGAGACAGCGTAGTAGACAAGCCCGGCTTTGAAACTGGCCCAGATGGCGGGAAAATCTGGATCAATTCCAGTCAGTATTTCGAGAATGTTCCAGCCATCGCATGGGATTTCCCCATCGGCGGATACCAGCCCGCTCAGAAATGGCTAAAGGACCGCAAGGGCCGCGCGCTGACCTATGACGATATTCGCCACTATCAGAAAATCATCAAAATACTGACCGAAACAGACCGCATCATTCGCGAGATTGAATTGCCGCTGGGGTGATTCGCTTTCGTGGCCAACAGGATCAGCCGAAATGCGCCGATTGGGGGTATACATGCCCCTTTTTTAGGGTTCACGCTCTTGATTCACGGTAGGGTAGTTAGATTGGTCTGGGATTACACATCCCAAATAGCCACTTATCCCAAAAAAGTTTACTCAATGATGCGTCAGTGCCTTCGAAAATAGGCTAAGATTCCCTATAGTTCATGAGTGTTCAAGCGCACTAGCCTGAACAGAACTATAAGGATTGATGAAATCATGGCTCCATAAAACGAAACCCCGCCGGGTTAGGACGGGGCTCCGCGCGATTAGATTGGTCTCTCTCGCATGTGAGTTTCTACAGTTCCTAACCAATCCCGACAACAAGAAAATTGAACGCTGGTGAACAAACCAAGTCGCCAGCGGATTCTCAAGTCATTGGAACATATAGTGAAACTTGCAAGAAATCATGGTCTTGCCGCCAAAGGCATCAATCTCGAACCGCTCGCCTATTCAATCACTGAAGCCTGCCATGTGTCAAGCATTGGCCGCACCCGGCTCTATGCGCTTATCAAGGAAGGCAGGCTTAAAACGCGCAAGATCGGCAAGCGCACGCTTATTCCCGCATCAAGTCTGCGCGCCCTGATAGAAGGGGAAGCATGAGCCATGCCCCGGTGGCGATGCAATCGCAATTCCTGATCGCAGCCCATCACGTTCGCCCCGAACTGGCAGTGATGATCGCAGCACTGGCATTTGGTGGAGGTGCCAATGTCTAGGCTCTCTACACACACCAGCCGTGTGGCACCGACTGCATCGGGCAGTGCAACCGAAGCATGGGCGATGTCTGACCTTCACGCCATAGCCCATGCCCTTGGCGGCACGATCAGCGGCAGTGAAGTGCTCGCCCCGACACCCGGCCATTCGCGCCGGGACAAGGGAACTGCCGTTCGCATAGCACCGGGCGCACCGGATGGCATCCTTGTCACCTGCTTTAACGGCGGGCGCGATGATGCCCTTGCGGTGAAAGATACGCTGCGCGCGGCTGGTATCCTGCCCGCATTTGATGGCCAGCGGCGCGAACTGACCTTTGCCGAAAGGGAAGCGATCAGGCGTGCCGAGGCAGAACGCGAACGGGAAAAGCGACAGGCCCAGGCCAAAGCGGCCCAGATTGCCCGCCAGAGACTCGCTCAGGCCGTTGAGGCGGATTCCGGGCATCCTTACCTGTCTGCCAAGCGTATCGCGCCAGAACGGCTCTGGCAGGCTGGTAATCGCCTGCTTGTGCCGATGACCGATCAGCACGGCGCAATCTGGAATATCCAGACCATCGCTCCCGATGGTGGCAAGCTGTTCGCCAAGGACGGGCGCACCAAGGGCGTGTTCTGGTTTGCGGGCAAGGCCACTGACCGGCTGGTGATCGGTGAAGGCATGGCAACAGTTGCGGCCATTCGCCGCGCCACGGGTTTGCCGGTGATTGCTGCCCTGTCTGCGTATAACCTGCCGACTGTCGCCGCACTGGTCCGGGCCAAGTGCCCCGATCTCAATATAATTATCGCAGCCGATGACGATGCCGCCGGAATGAAGGCCGCGCGCATCGCCGCTGAACAAGTGGGCGCATCGCTCGCCCTGCCGGAGATACTCCACCATGAATGCTGAAACCGCCTATTCAGGCCGTGACTTCGCAGACCTTGGCGATGATGCCATTGCCGCATCCATTGGTAACGCCACGAAACCCCAGACCGAATCCCCGCGCCCACTCTATCGGGAACTGCCTCCAGCCGAACCGTTCCCGGTCGATGCGCTGGGGCCGGTGCTGGGAAAAGCCGCCAAGGCGATTGAAAGCGTTATTCAATGCCCGATGGCTTGTGCTGCCAATTCCGTCCTGGCTGTCGCATCGCTGGCGGCACAGGGCCGGGCCAATGTGATCCTGCCTATCGGACAAGGAAAGCCAGCGCCCCTGTCGCTTTACTTGCTGACCGTGCTGGATTCGGGCGAACGCAAGTCCAGTGCGGACTCCATGGCGTTAAAGCCGGTGCGCGATACCGAACGCGAAATTGCAGAACTGGAGGCTGGGGAACGCCAGTCTTACTTGGTAAAGCTGTCCACCCATGAAGTGAGCGCAAAGCATCTTACCTCCAAGCTGAAAAGTGACCGTGCGGCGCTGGAGGCGGCATTGCATGATCTGGGGCCGCCACCCCAACCGCCCTTGCTGTCGGTGCTTGCGCCATCGGGCGATCAGACAATGGAGGGGCTGTTTCGCATATATCAGCAAGGCAGGCCATCACTGGCGATGCTCTGCGATGATGCGGCAACCTTCCTTGGCGGGCATAGCCTCAAAGCCGAACAGAAAGCCGGGACCACGGCAAACTTGTGCCGGGCATGGGATGGCTCAAAGCTGGAGCGCATTCGCGGCGGCGATGGCGTAACCGTGCTTTATGACCGGCGCTTGTCCTGTCACCTAATGGTGCAACCGGGTGTTGCGGCTGGTTTCCTGTCGGACAGTCAGTTTGCCGATCAGGGGTTGTTGGCCCGGTTTCTGGTATCGGCACCAGCGGGACGGGCAGGAACCCGCATTCGCGATGATGATGCCTATCAGGCGATGGCTTATAATGCGGCGCTTGATCTGGACGATTACAACACCGCGGTTGCCGCCCTGTTGCGCCAGCCGGTACGGTGGAAGGATGAAAACGACCGCACGCTTGGCGTGGAACTGGACGCGTTGCACTTCACTCCCGATGCCCGCGCGCTCTATGTCGATTTTGCCAATGCGATAGAGGGGCAGCTTGGCCCCAAAGCATCGCTGGCGATGGCTAAGGCGTTTGCATCGAAACTGCCCGAAAATGCCGCACGCATGGCCGGAACGCTTGCATTGATTGCCGACCCGCAAACCAACCAGATTGAAGCGGCTACGCTGGCGGACGCAATAGACCTTGCGAAATACTATCTGTCCGAAACGCTGCGGTTGATTGCATCGGGTGCTATTGACCCTGAATTACGGCTGGCGGAAACCCTGCTTGAATGGCTGCACTCCCAACCGGGCAAGGTGATCGGGTTGCGGGATATATACCGGCTTGGCCCGAACGCGATCAGGCAAGCAGACAGGGCGCGCCGGGTGATGGCGGTGCTCTGCGAACATGGCTGGGTAAGGCCCTTGCCGGACGGCGCGGATATTGATGGACAGCGCCACAAGGAAGCATGGGAGATTGTCCGGTGCTGAATTTCGATCCGCATCGCTGGATTGCCGAGCCCGAAGGGGCTGAAAGCGGGCAAAGTGTCGCAACTGTCGCGACTGTCGCAAGGGTTCACGCTGAATTTGAAAATTCAGTTTCCAAGCAAGGCCCTGCGACACTTGCGACAACTGCGACAAAACCGGCGGGCAATCCGTCCGTTACCTTGCGGGAATGGCATTCGCATCTCGCCCCGCTGGACTTCGATACCGCACCCGATGGCTTCACCCTCAACCGCTGGCGGGAACTGCATGGCGATAGTTGGTGGATCTATGAGAACTTTGCGGCCCGTGCAGTGCGGGACGGCTGGAGCGCACACGATCTGTTTGGGGTGTTCGCGCCCCGTCCCGGCTGGGGTGGTCTGTGCGACCGGCTGCAAGGTGCCCGCAACCTCAAGATGGACCGGGACAGGGCCGCATGGTCAAGCTGGGGCGTTCGGCACTGGACCTGTCGCGGCGCTGGCGATGACCTTGTTGAGTCCGGCCTGAAACTGATCTGGGAACTGGCGGGGACTGGCAATGGATGAGTTGACAAGACGCACGCTCTGGCAGGACTGGTGCGACTATGGCGGGGATTTTCCACCTGAATGCCGGGACATGACATGCGGTGCCCGCACCCGTGCAGGGACGCCCTGCAAGCGTCGTGACCTCTATCGTTCCGGGCGCTGCAAGCTGCATGGGGGGCTTTCCACTGGCCCGCGAACAGCAAAGGGTAAACGGCGATCAGCACGCAATGGAAAACGGACAATTGGGGGCAAACCCCATGAGAGGATACAGTCCCCTGATGATTTAGGAAAATCTGGCGGCGTACTCGAAAGCGAAAGGAACTGACATGGGCGGCTTTGGCTCTGGCAGACAGGGCGGCAGACCAACTACCGATGCTTCGCGGAAACTCGATCTGGCGTGGATGTTTCGCAGCGGATACGCAGAGGAAGGACAACATATTACCGGCAGCATTCACTGGACATGCCGGGGCAATCCGTCCGGTTCGATCAGCTATCAATCGATCATGACCCAGCCGGGCACCGAGCGGCTGGAACTGTCCTATACGCGCGGCAGCGGTGATGATCGCGAGGATGTACGCCAGACGGTACGGCTCTGCTTCACCGTGCCGACCTATGGCGGCAAGCGTTGGTGGATGCTCTGCCCCTTTCGCCATGTCCGCGTTGGCAAACTCTACATGCCGCCCGGTGGCGACCGCTTTGCATCCCGGCAGGCGTGGCGGCTGGGCTATCAGTGCCAGCGTGATGCAGCGCGTGACAAGCCGTTTGAAAGATTGTTCCGGTTGCAGGAAAAGCTGGGCTGCGAACGCGGGTTGGATTCCTTTCCCAGCCGCCCCAAGGGCATGTGGCAGCGCACCTATGACCGCCATCTGGAACGATATTGGGAACTGGAGGAAGCCGCTAACCGGGAGTTTGCCGCCTATGCCAGCCGCATCTGCAAGTTGGGGCGGTGATGATATGGGCAGACATTCAAAGGCAGTTGCTGAATTTTGGGTGACGATCCGCGAGATAGAAGAACGGAAACGCCAGTTTGAGGATTGGGCGGCAGACCTGCCGGACGATCAAAAGCGAACACTGCACCGTGCGCACGCATTGAAACGGCAGGCAGCAATTGAAGCTGGCCGCTTTTACATTCCCAAGCGGCCCGATTATTTGCGAAACCTCACTTGCGGTGCTCGCACCCGGTCTGGCCAGCCGTGTCGCATGACGGCGCTTTTCCCCAATGGCCGGTGCATCTGGCATGGCGGCAAATCAACTGGCCCGAAAACCAAAGCCGGGCGAGAACGGGCTTTGGAAAACCTGAAATTAGGTCGGCTGAAGCGCGGGAAGTCATGGGATTGATTTAATAGCGGGTTTTTTGACGCATCCCGCGCGCGCAAGGGGGGGAGTGAAAACCTGTAACATTCATCCATAGGACCGCCCCCGTCCCTCATTGATATAACCAACCCCGTTTTTCTCGCGCGCGCAAAGGGGTGATACTACGCCATGCGTAATTGCCTTCGCTGGCGGCGTGCGATCAGTTAAATGCTCCATCATGTCTTTTCGCAAACCATTCAAAGCAGTCCCAATCAGGGAGGGGGCAAAGCACCGTAAGCGACGCCTCCAGCAGACAAGATTAAAGAAGCTGTCAGCTTGGGGGCCAGTCCAATGGTTGTTAGCCGTGCTTGGTATCTCATCGGGTGTGCTGATCAGTATGGGCGCGATTTACTGGAGCAGCAGTGCCAGTCGTGCGGAAGCCGCTTCGTTTCACTGTGATGCACCGCAAGTTATCGATGGCGACACTTTGCGCTGCGGGAACTTGCGTGTTCGCCTTGATGGAATCGATGCACCCGAAATGCCCGGCCATTGCCGTCCGGGCCGCAAATGTACTCCGGGTGATCCATTCGCCAGCACAGAAAGTTTGCGAACACTGATTGGCGGTAAAACCCTTAATTGCCGCAAGACTGATATAGACCACTATGGCCGGACTGTTGCGCGTTGCGCCGCTGGCGAAGTTGATCTTTCATGTGCGCAGATTGATGCCGGACAGGCCGTGCGCCGCTATGGCTGGGTTTGAGTGCGGCTAGCGGATTGAACTGCAAGGTGCGGCTGGTGCGAGGGTGCGGCGGTTAGTTTCGCCCATGTGTTCATGATAGCAAGCTAATCGGCTTGCAGGTTCGTTCTCTTTATGTTCTTTTTTGTGCCTCTCTCGATTCGGCACACCTCATGCGCAAACCCACAACCATTGAACACCTCTATCTCGACTTTGACGGTTTCTTTGCCTCTGTCGAACAGCAGCTAAACCCACGTCTGCGCAATCGCCCGATTGGCGTCATTCCCTATGAAGGCGGTGGCAGAACCTGCATCATAGCCGCATCGCGGGAGGCAAAAGCGGCGGGCATCAAGAATATCATGATGGTGGATGAGGCGCGCCGCATCTGCCCTGACCTTGTTCTGGTCCCCCAGCAACCGGCCATGTATCGGCGCGCTCATAATGCGCTGGTGGCCGAGATTGACAGCGTGGTTCCTGTCGATGTGGTGAAGTCGATAGATGAACTGGCCTGCCAGTTGGACGGTGAACAGCATGAAAACCCGGAACGTGTGGCGGCAACGATCAAGCGGGCCATAGCCCGCAATGTCGGGCCATTCATAACCTGTTCCATAGGTTTTGCCGCCAATCGCCATCTGGCCAAGATTGCCTGCAAGGTGAACAAACCTGATGGCCTGACAATCTGGCATCCTGCATCCATGCCGGAACCGTTGTTTGCCATCCCGCTGGAGGATATTCCCGGCGTTGGCAAACGCATGGTGAAACGGTTGGCGCAAGCCAGGATCGGCAGCACCCGCCAGTTATACGAAACCCAACCCAAACAGATGCGCGCTCTATGGCGCAATGTGACAGGTGAGCGCCTATGGTATGCCCTGCATGGTTACAGCATTACGGCACCGGGAACCGGACGGGGCATGTTTGGCCATGCCCGCGTCTTGCCACCTGACCAGCGCCGCCTTGATGATGCCGAATTGATCTCACGCCTGCTGTTGACCAAGGCCGCGCGGCGGATGCGTCGGGCCGGGTTCTATTGCGCGGGCATCTGGCTCTGGATTCGTTCCTACGATCAGGGGTGGAGCGAACAGCGGCGGCTTGCCATTGTGAACGATGATTGCGCGTTGTTGCGGGCGCTGTCGAATTTATGGGCGCGGTTGCGAAGTGAGGTTCCGGCATCCTTGCGCATCATGCGCGTTGGCGTGACGCTGTTCGATCTATCCCCCGCATCGCAACGCCAGTTGGATTGGCTGGAAAGTGACGATGCCGACCGGCAACGGTGGGAACGAGTGGGCGAAGCTATAGACGCGCTCAACACTCGCTATGCTTCAACCGTGGTAAGCATTGGGCCGTGGCAGCCGCCCAAAGGGGGCAATGTCGGCGGCAAGATTGCCTTCACCCGGATTCCCTCTGCTGAGGACTTCTGGTGATGAACTGGAAAACCGACCTTCGCGCCGCTGATCTTGGGGGTGACGTGCGGCTGGAATTGACCTGCAAACGGTGTGGAGCCGTGCGCTTTCTCTCTCCCGACGCGATCCTTGCCCGGCCTGTTGGCAAGCACCTCTATCTTGATCAGGTGGAAGCGCGGGCGCGGTGTAGGCAGCGCGGGT
>JAGREQ010000549.1 GCA_020446465.1 Novosphingobium sp.
AATCCGTCCGGCCTCGCGCGCGTCACGAAGTGGAAGCTGGACTTGCCCACAAAATATGCTAAGCACCAGCCGGACATGCCGCCGACAAACCGGCGCCGACATGCTTCAATTGCCCTTGTAGCTCAGCTGGTAGAGCAACTGATTTGTAATCAGTGGGTCGGGAGTTCGAGTCTCTCCGGGGGCACCATATTTTTCAATAAGTTAGGTCGGTTGTTTAACAAAAAAAAACTGGGCGCTTTAATAGGGTCACCACCGCGCTCGGGATTTGGCCTTAAAAAGACCAATTCGAAGAAAGCGCTTCAGCCTGCCTCAATACCGTCTGGACCGCTGCGTCCTGGAGGTCCGGCGGATATCCGTGCTTGCGGAGGATTCGTTTGACCAGTACCCGCATGCGCGCTCGGGCACTTTTCCCCGAACCGCCTTTGCGACACGTTCTTCGTTGGCGCTGATATTGAAGTATTCGCTGTCCGAAAAGGCGAATTGCGATTTGTAGCGATGCC
>JAGREQ010000054.1 GCA_020446465.1 Novosphingobium sp.
CCGGCCAGTGCGAGCGGACAGAACAGCAATCTTCCAGCGCGCAATCGCTGCGCCCGGTGTCAACGCAAGTTGTCAGGGCAATCGGCCCTTCCACCGCCTCGACAATATCGGCGAGCGAAATTGCCGCTGCAGGGCGCGCCAGTTGCAACCCGCCGCCAGCCCCGCGTGTTGCCCGCAAAAGGCCCGCGCGCGTCAACAGGCTGACGAGCTTCTGCACGGTGGGCGCAGGCAGGTTCGTTTCCGCAGCCAGTTGCGCTGCCGACACCCGGTCGCCACCACAATGGCGCGCAGCCGCGCTCATCGTCACAACGGCGTAGTCAGCCATACTCGAAAGGCGCATAAGCCCGTTTCGTCCCTCGCTCGTCAAAATTGGACTGATTCGTTCCAATTCATGTAGGGATGCAGAACCGCAAATGCAATCGGACATATTGCACTGCAAAATCGCCCGTCCTGCGGCGCTCTTTGACCTGAAAAAAGGGCAGCCCGGCCAATATGGCTGGACTGCCCTGCTAAGTTGAGGAACTCTCAAACGAAACTGGAAAGTCGCGCATGGAGCCCTTCGGGTCGCAGCGCCATCCTAGCGATTCGCAATCGCAAATGCTTGTATGGAGCCGACACGTTGCGCTTCATCGCACCCATTGTGATAAAAGAGACACAGTGCGCCCTGTCGTCGCCGGATCACAAACGGGGCGGATATCCCCGTCAACCCGCCATCGACAGGACCAATTCGCTTTGCCATAGGCTGCGGGTGATGCTTTTTTCCCTCGCCCGCCCGCTGATCTATTTGCTTGACCCTGAACGGGCGCACCGGCTCGCCATCACCGCGCTTCGGCTTGGCGGGACGCGCAAAATTCCAGCCTCCGACCCACGCCTGCAAACCAGTGTGGCGGGAATCACTTTCCCAAATCCGATTGGCATGGCGGCCGGGTTCGACAAGGATGGCGAAGTGCCAGATGCATTGCTGGGGCTGGGGTTCGGCTTTGTGGAAGCCGGATCAATCACGCCCCTGCCGCAAGCGGGCAATCCGAAACCGCGCCTTTTCCGACTGACGGAAGATCGCGCCGTCATCAACCGCATGGGCTTCAACAATAGTGGTAGCGAGGCAGCGGCAGCGCGCTTTGCCGCCCGGCAGGGCAAGTCTGGTGTGGTCGGCATCAATATCGGCGCGAACAAGGATTCGGCTGACCGGGTTGCGGATTATGCCATCATGGCACGGCTGATGGCGCCATTTGCCACATATCTCGCCGTCAATGTCAGCAGCCCGAATACGCCCGGCCTGCGCGCCTTGCAGGACGAATCCGCGCTGGCCGCCCTGCTCAATGCTGTCGTGGCGGCACGCGATGATGCTTGTCGCGCATCAGCCAAGGCGCCACCCGTATTCCTCAAGGTCGCACCCGATCTGGAGCCTGCAGACATTGATGCCATTGCCCGAATCGCGATTGAAAAGAGGCTTGGCGCGCTGATCGTTTCCAACACCACGATCAGCCGTCCGCCGCTGCTTTCGGCCCATACAAGCGAGGCCGGCGGCCTTTCCGGCGCACCGTTACGCGATCTGGCGCAGCAGCGCCTTATCGACTTTCGCAAGGCAACAGGGGGCGCAATCCCGCTGATCGGTGTCGGGGGCATTGCAACGGCAAACGACGCCTGGGCGCGAATCCGCGCGGGCGCCAGCCTTGTCCAGCTTTACAGCGCCATGGTCTATGAAGGGCCAGGCCTGCCCCGCCGGATCGCCAAGGGACTGGTGCAGCTTATGGAGCGTGATGGCTTTGCAACCATTGCCGAAGCGGTCGGCACCGCATAGGCTCCCGCCCATGCTGACCACACAACTGCTCCGTCGCTTTACTGCCTGCCTTTTTACGCCTTTGCTGCTGGCAGGCTGCGCGACAGCCCCGGCTTCTCCGCCAAAAGCCACCACGGCGGTTGCCCATGCAGCACCGGGAATTGTCAGTGCTGCCGATCCGCGCGCGGCCGAGGCCGGCATTACCATGTTGCGGCAGGGCGGCAGCGCCACGGATGCTGCCATTGCGACGATGGTCGCGCTCAATGTCGTTGAACCGCAAAGTTCCGGCCTTGGCGGTGGCGGTTTTTTCGTGCGCGGCACATCCCAGGGCGACGTGGTGACGATCGATGGCCGGGAAACCGCACCCGCAGTGGCATCGCCGCGCTGGTTCCTGAAAGACGACAAGCCCCTGCCCTTTGCAGATGCCGTCATGTCGGGCCTGAGTGTCGGCGTCCCCGGCAATTTGCGGCTCGCTGCCGATGCCCACCAGAAATACGGAAAGCTGCCATGGGCTGACCTTTTTGCGCCTGCCATTGCCCTTGCGCGCGATGGTTTTCGTATAAGCCAGCGCCTCCACGCCACGCTTGATAAAAACCGCTCCCGCGCAGCGCGCAACAGCGATGGCCGCGCGATTTATTACGATGCGGCAGGCGAACCGCTGCCCGTGGGCACTTTGGTAACAAACCCGGCGCTGGCGGATTTCCTGGAAGACATTGCCGAAAAGGGCGCCGATGCCTTTTACACTGGCGCTGCTGCGGCAACACTGGCGGATAAAGTCGCCAGCGACACGCCCCGCGGTCATGCCATGAGCGTGACGGATGTAGAAGGGTATCAGGCGAAGGAGCGCCCGCCGGTCTGCGGCACTTATCGCGCATGGCGCATATGCGGAATGGGGCCACCTTCATCGGGCGCGACAACGGTTTTTGCCACACTGAAACAGCTTGAACGCTTCGATCTTTCGGCAATGGGTTCAACATCGCCTGTCGCCTGGCACCTGATCGCAGAATCCCAGCGGCTCGCTTATGCAGATCGGGCGCGTTACCTTGCCGACCCTGACTTTGTCCCTGTGCCGGTAAAAGGGCTGACCGACCCGGCCTATCTCGCAAAACGCAGCGCGCTTATTTCCCCTGTCGATACGATGCAAAGCGTTGAAGCCGGAACACCGCCAGAGATTTCCCGCAATGACCTGCCCGGCCTTGGCACGGGGCCGGAAGAGAACGGAACATCTCACTTCGTTGCCATCGACAGTGCAGGCAATGCCGTCAGCTACACCTCCACGATAGAAGGTCCGTTCGGATCGGGCCTCGTCTGGAACGGCCTGTTCCTCAATAATGAACTGACCGATTTCAGCTTTACGCCCGATGACAATGGCCGTCCGGTCGCCAACCGGGTGGACGGGGGCAAACGCCCGCGCAGTTCCATGTCACCCACCGTTGCCTATGCCCCAGACGGGCGGCTCACGATTGCAGTGGGCGCTGCCGGTGGCACGACCATTCCCGCGCAGGTCGTTCGCGCGCTTATCGGCATGATCGACTGGAAGCTGCCGCCCAATCAGGCTCTTGCACTGCCTGTTATCTTTGCGCCGGGCGATACGATTTACATCGAAAAGGGCAGCGCGTTGGAAGCCATGATTCCCAGTCTGAAAGAACTGGGCCATGTGGAAATCGTCGCCTATGATCTCCCGCTCAAAACGAATGCGGCCATGTGGGATGGCACGCGCTGGATCGGCGGTGCAGACCCGCGCAGCGAAGGGGTCAGCATTGGTGAGTAGTGCTTGCTCCACTTGTGTCCCGTCCATAAAAGCTGACAGGTCACGGGCCTGAGGGAGAACGCGCAGCGTGCGGATTTCGGATTTCGACGCTTCGGCCAATCTTGTCGGCCTGTTCCTCGAAAGGGCAGACTATCGTGGTGATGCACCGTTCCTGTGGGCAAAGCGGGATAGCATCTGGCAGCCGCTAAGCTGGCAAGATGTCGCCCAATCCGTCTGCATCATGGCGGAAAATCTGCGGGCGATGGGCCTGAATGCAGGCGACCGGGTGCTGCTGGTTTCGGAAAACCGCCCGGAATGGTTCATTGCCGACATGGCGATCATGGCCGCCGGGTGCATCACCGTGCCGACATACACCACCAATACCGAGCGCGATCATATGCACATCCTCGACAATTCGGGTGCGCGCGCAGTCATCGTCGCCAATGAAAGGCTTGCCAAACCGCTTCTGCCCGCAATCCTCAGCACCGGGCAGGCCGAACACCTGATTGCGATGGAGCCGCTTCCCACGCTTCAGGCCCCTTTTGCGCAACATCGCTGGGAAGATCTGGTCCGGGGCGACCTTTCCTCTGCACGCAAGGCGGTAGAGCAGCGGATTGCCGCGCTGACCCGCACCGATATGGCCTGCCTGATCTATACCAGCGGCACCGGCGGTGCGCCGCGCGGTGTGCCACACAGCCACGGCGCCATACTGGCCAACGTCGGCAGCGCTGCGCGCGTCATCGCGGATGATTTCGGCTGGGGTGACGAAGTGTTCCTTTCCTTCCTGCCGCTGTCCCATGCCTATGAACACACAGCCGGGCAGTTCCTCGCCATGGGGCTTGGCGCACAGACATATTATTGTGAGGGGCTGGAAAAGCTCGCCTCCAATATCGAAGAAACGCGGCCCACGATCATGGTTGTCGTCCCGCGCCTGTTCGAAGTGCTGCGGGCGCGGATCATCAAGCAGATTGCCAAGCAGGGCCGGATGGCGAACTACCTGCTCGACAAGGCGCAGCAGATCAACGCACGCGCCAGAAACGGACGCGTCAGGCTGTTAGACCGTCCTGCCAATTTCGTGCTGGAGCGCACTTTGCGCCCCCGTGTGCGGGAACGGTTCGGCGGGCAGATCAAGGCTCTGGTTTCAGGTGGCGCGCCGCTCAACCCCGACGTGGGCGGGTTCTTTTCTGCCATGGGCCTTACCCTGCTGCAAGGATACGGGCAGACCGAAGCCGGCCCCGTCATCAGTTGCAACACGCCAAGCGCGGGGCTGGCAATGGCGACGGTTGGCCCCCCGCTCGACTGGGCAGAAGTCAGGATTGCCGATGATGGAGAAATCCTTGTCCGCGGCGAAAGCGTGATGCCGGGATACTGGCAAGACCCGTCACACAGCGCGACCGCGCTTCAGGATGGCTGGCTCCACACCGGCGACATCGGCCATCTGGACGAAGCCGGACGGCTGGTCATTACCGACCGCAAAAAGGACATGATCGTCAATGACAAGGGCGACAATATCGCGCCCCAGAAGATCGAAGGGATGCTGACGCTCCAGCCCGAAATCGCCCAAGCGATGGTGAGCGGCGACAAGCGCCCTTATGTAGTCGGCCTGATCGTGCCCGATGCGGAATGGGCGCTGCAATGGGCGCAAGCCAACGACGAAAAGTTCCACATGGATGAATTGCAAGCCCTGCCCGCCTTCCGCAGCGCCGTGCGTGAGGCAGTGGATCGCGTCAACCGCGACCTTTCAGTGATCGAAAAAGTGCGCCAGATCGCCTTTAGCGACGAACCTTTCACAATCGAAAACGGAGAACTGACGCCCAGCCTCAAGATTCGTCGGCATGTCATCCGGGCGCGCTATGGCGAACGGCTGGATGGATTGTATCGCAATTGATGCCGGGTAAGGATACCACGCGTTACGCCGCGACTTTCTCGACATATTCGGGGTAAAAGCTCGGTGCGCGGTCGGACCAGCCGGGGGCAGTCGCCGCCGCTTCGCTCAATGACTGGAGCAGCACCTTGCGCTGGCCGGGGCGCATTTGCGGCAATGCCGCCGCCCCGCAGAATGCAGCCGGCAACCACGGGCGGACCCACGGGCCGAGCAGGCGCTCATACAAAAAGCGGTAGGCTGAAAAGCACGCGAGCCTCTCCTGCGACAGGTCAAAGGCTGTCACCCGCAGCAATTGCGCCATGAAACCTTCAACGCCTTCCAGCGTATCAGAATCCGGGCGTTCGCCGCGCAGGCGTTTCAAATCCTGATAGGCCACATACTGACTGCGGATTGATGCCCGCTCCGCCTCATCGCGCGCCCAGAGCTTGAAAGCATCCTGGCGGCCAAGCCCTACATCCAGGCTGCGTTTGATATAGCGTTGCTCAGCCGCGTCGAAGCCCGCAAACTCGCGCAGCTCCGCGATGGTCATGGTGGCAGTGCCTGTATCGTTCATGGCAATCAGTCCCTTGTTGCAGGGGGACTGTCGCGCAATATGGTTAACAGGCCGTAACCAGAGCGTCCGGTTTCGTTCAGATCAGCCCGGCAAGCGGACTTGAAGGATCGGCATATTTGCGCGTCGCCATGCGCCCGGCGAGATACGCCTCGCGCCCCGCCTCAACCGCAAGTTTCATGGCGCGGGCCATACGGACAGGCTCTTTCGCTTCGGCAATGGCCGTGTTCATCAGCACGCCATCCACGCCCAGTTCCATGGCAACCGCCGCGTCAGAGGCGGTGCCAACGCCCGCATCGACGAGGACCGGCACGCTTGCGCCTTCGACAATCAGCCGGATTGTCACGCGGTTCTGAATGCCAAGGCCCGATCCGATCGGCGCGCCCAGCGGCATGACGGCAACCGCGCCGGCGCTTTCAAGTTGTTTGGCGGCAATTGGATCATCCACGCAATAGACCATCGGCTTGAAGCCTTCATTGGCCAGCGTTTCTGTCGCGCGCAGGGTTTCACGCATATCGGGATAGAGCGTGCGGGCCTCGCCCAGAACTTCCAGCTTCACCAGGTCCCAGCCGCCAGCTTCGCGCGCAAGGCGAAGGGTGCGGATCGCTTCCTCGGCAGTAAAACACCCTGCGGTGTTTGGCAGATAAGTGATTTTCTTCGGGTCGATGAAATCCGTCAGCATGGGCGCCTTGGGATCGCTGACATTGACGCGGCGCACAGCGACAGTGACGATTTCTGCGCCACTGGCCGCGACGGCAGCCGCGTTTTCCGCAAAGTCCTTATACTTGCCGGTGCCGACAATCAGGCGGGAGTTAAACGTGCGCCCCGCGACTTCCCAGCTATCTCCCATTGTCGGCATGGTATTTCCTCCCCCTACGAAATGCACGATTTCCAGCACGTCGCCATCAGCCAATGGGACATCGGCAAGAGTAGAACGCGGCACGATGTCACCATTGCGTTCGACTGCGACTTTCGCCGGATCAAGTTCCAGACTGCGAATCAGGTCAGCAATAGTGCCGGGGTCGGAACGGCGTATCTCGCCATTGACGGTGAGTGAAAGTGCAAGTGTTGCCATGAAGGCCAGATAGCGCGCCTTACGCGTGACGCAAGTTCATCACGTGGGCAATCGCAACGCCAATGACACCCGGAATGGTCAACCCCGCTTCCCACGGGCCATGTTCGACAAGGATTCCCGCCACCATGAACGTCAGCCCGATCGCCGCCACGATCAGCGGTGCAATCTGGCGATGCCGCATGACACCAAGGCCAATTGTCAAAACCCCTATGGCGACGGCCAGACTCAGCCCGACCCGGTGAAATGTGGGGTCAAGCAACCATGAACCACCCAGCCCAAGCATCGCCACAAGGAAAATCCCGGCAACGCAATGCACGAGGCAAAGGCCGGACAAGGCGATTCCGAAACGGTCCATACGATTGCGAATCAAGGAGAGCGTGGCGCGCATGGGCAGGCTATTATGATATGTTGTAACATCATGCAAGGTCTGTCACAGGCTGCCCGATACATCGAAGGCCTTGCGATTTGTCGCTGCCCGTCGCAAGTAGGGCCGCATGGCCATGTCCCTTGTCTCGGATGAAAGCCTTCCAATGGTTCTAGGTGGTACTGCGCGGCCCCGGCTGCTTATTCGCTGGCTGCTGTTTGTCGCAGCGCTGATTACTGCAATCGTTGTGGTGGGTGGCATTACGCGCCTCACCGAATCCGGTCTGTCCATCACCGAATGGAAACCGGTGACGGGCGTCATTCCCCCATTGTCCGACGCGCAATGGATGGCTGAATTCGCTGCTTACAAGAAAATCCCCGAATATATCGAGATCAACGGCCCGGCTGGCATGACTCTGGCCGATTACAAGTTCATCTATTTCTGGGAATGGTCGCACAGGCTGCTTGCCCGGCTGATCGGCGTTGTCTTTGCAGTGCCGCTCATCTGGTTCTGGGTAAGGGGCCAGATTCCATCGGGATACAAGCTGCGCCTCGTTGCACTTCTCGCGCTCGGCGGAATGCAGGGAGTATTTGGCTGGCTGATGGTGCGCTCCGGCCTTTCCATGCGTACGGATGTGAGCCACTTCTGGCTCTCGATCCACTTGCTGACCGCGCTTTTCACGCTGGCCGCAATTATCTGGACCGTGCTCGACCTCAAGGCATTCAACTATAACCCCGCCTCGCGCCCGGCTCGCCTGACCCTTGCCGGGGCGAGTATAGGTGCGATCGTCTTCATCCAGCTTATGCTGGGGGCATGGGTTGCAGGGCTTAATGCCGGGCTGGTGTCGGATAACTGGCCACTGATGCAGGGGCGGTTCATTCCAGAGGTCAACCAGGACATGGGGTTCTGGTGGAATGCGACGCACGATCCCTTCTTCATCCATTTCCTGCATCGCTGGTGGGCATGGGTAGCGGTTGGCGCGCTCGTCGTGCTGGCACGGATGGTTCGCGCCCGCGGTGTGCGCGCAGCTTCGGTGGCAATTCACATCGCTTTTGGCACGCAGATCATTCTGGGCATTCTTACCGTCCTGTCGGGTGTCGCGCTGTGGCTAGCCGCACTGCACCAGTTGGTTGGTGCGCTGCTGGTGTGGACTGTCGCATGGGGCATTCATGTATTGGGGCGGCAGGGATGACTCGCGCCGCGCCACGCAGAACGAACACGTCGACTGGCCTGGCCGTCATCCAACGGTCGAAATCCCGGCTTCCATGACAGCGCGGCGATCTGCGAACCGGCTGGACCGGCGTGGCGCAATCATCCGCCTCTCTTCCCTTTCTCTGGCGGCAGTCGTTCTCTCGCGTTCCGCTGGCGGCCACGCGCAGACCGCTGCCGCCTTTCACCCCCCGGCACAACCGATGATCTTTACCCGGCGATTGCGCCGCGATCTTGGGCCGGGCCAATCGATCGAGGCTGTTCGATCGTTCGAGGTGCGTTTCAGCCCGAATGCCCAGGGCTTCCGCCTTGATGGCCACGAAGTCGCTGTCAACGTCACGGCCCCGCCCGCCCTTGCGAAACTTGCCGAGATCGAACGCAATCGCGTTGAAACGCGCGTGTTTCCTCTTCAGCTCGATTCCACAGGCCGGATTATCGCAGGGCCAGGCGGACAGACACCGTCGCCCAGTCTTTCTGTCGCTGTGGATCAGGCTCTCGAACAAATCGCCACTTCAAGGATGGGGCAAGCCGACCAGATCAACGCACAGGAATTCATGCTGGGCCTGCAGCTTGTGGCAAGCAGTCTTACCAGTAATCTGCCCGGCAGCCTGTTTCGCGGTATTGCCGAGCAGGAACGCGTCGAACGCCAGCTCCCCTTGCCGGACGGAAGTTTTGGCGAACTCGCCGTGCGCATTACAGCCAGCGCAGCCCCGGATACCCGGATGTTCCAGCATGGGGAGCGGACCGTCATCACACGCATCGGCAGTTCGGAACGCAAATGGGTTGAAGAATGGAGCCTTACCCCCAGAACGCCATCTGGCCGTTAACGCCGAACCTGTTATGGTATTATTTTACCTCTCCCGAAACACGCCGAATCGCTTGACTTTCAGGCCATAGACCGACAAAGCGCGCGCTCAATGCAGACGTGCGAGGCGCACACCCCGCCCGTTTGCCGATAACTCTGGCAATACAGGAACACCAAGCCATGAAGGCGCTCACCAAAACCACACGGTCGATCAAGCCGGCCGAAGTGGAAAAGAAATGGCACCTTATCGATGCAGAGGGGCTGGTTGTCGGCCGCCTCGCCGTTATCGTCGCCAATATCCTGCGCGGCAAGCACAAGCCGA
>JAGREQ010000055.1 GCA_020446465.1 Novosphingobium sp.
TGCTGGCGTAAAGTGAAATCAGCGAACCGCGTCCACGCGCAGCTTCTTCCTCGATCAGGCGCAGGGCGGCAAGTCCGGCGCTGGGGGCCGTGCGGACCAGCCCGGTGCCATCGCAATGCGGACATTCGCGCGTAGTGGATTCCAGAACCCCGGTGCGAAGGCGCTGGCGGCTCATTTCCATCAGGCCAAAGCCCGATATACGACCAACCTGAATGCGCGCACGATCATTCTTGAGCGCTTCCTTCATGGCCCTTTCGACTTTCCGGACATTGGAATTGTATTCCATGTCGATGAAGTCGATGACCACAAGGCCAGCCATGTCGCGCAGACGTAATTGGCGGGCGATTTCGCGCGCGGCTTCCAGATTGGTGGAAAGCGCGGTTTGTTCAATCCCGTGTTCCTTGGTCGAACGGCCGGAGTTGATGTCTATGGATACCAGCGCTTCTGTCGGGTTGATGACCAGATACCCGCCCGATTTAAGCTGGACGACGGGATCATACATCGCAGAGAGCTGGTCTTCTGCGCCATAACGCTGGAACAGCGGCACAGGGTCTGAATATGGCTTCACCCGCCGGGCATGGCTGGGCATCAGCAGTTTCATGAACTCCTTGGCGGCCTTGTGGCCTTCGGCGCCTTCGACAACGACTTCCTCTATCTCACGATTGTAGATGTCGCGGATAGCGCGCTTGATAAGGTCGCTGTCAGAATGGATCAGCGCAGGCGCCGTTGATGAAAGCGTATTTTCGCGAATTTCATCCCACAAACGGGCTAGATAATCGAAGTCGCGTTTGATTTCCGTCTTGGTGCGCTGCAACCCGGCTGTGCGGATAATGCACCCCATCGAGCGTGGCAGGTTAAGATCTGCGATGATCTGTTTCAGCCGTTTACGATCGCTTGCAGAACTGATCTTGCGACTGATGCCGCCGCCATGGCTGGAATTGGGCATCAGCACACAATAACGGCCAGCAAGGCTGAGATAGGTTGTCAGCGCCGCGCCTTTGTTCCCGCGCTCTTCCTTGACGACCTGAACCAGCAATACCTGACGGCGCTGGATTACATCCTGAATCTTGTAACGGCGGCGAAGAGCAATACGCTTGGCGCGCAGTTCGTCCGCCTGTTTGGACTGGCCACGGCCCTGCCGACGGCGCCCGCGACCGCGACGGTCGCCCCTCTGCTGACGGTCCGAATCCGCATTGTCGTTTTCGTCTTCGTCGGAGGCGTCGTCACTGTCTTCGTCATCTTCGTCAAAGCCGTTTTCGACATGACCACCCTCGATCGTGGCGACCTCGTCGGCTTCATCCGAATCGACTTCGGTAAGACCACCGCCCATGTCTTCGCTGTGATCGTGCTCCTCAATCCGGTCGAGCGCACTTTCACCGTAGTCGTGATCGGCTTCCTCCGCGGCCCGCAGCGCAGCTTCTTCTTCGGCGTGGGCTGCCTCTTCAGCAAGCAAGGCTTCCCGGTCTTCCTTGGGAATCTGGTAATAGTCAGGGTGGATTTCGCTGAAGGCGAGGAATCCGTGCCGGTTCCCGCCGAAATCGACGAAAGCCGCCTGAAGAGAGGGTTCTACCCGTGTGACCTTGGCCAGATAAATGTTGCCTTTGATCTGCTTCCTGTCCGCAGATTCAAAGTCGAACTCCTCAATACGGTTGCCCTTCAGGACCGCCACGCGCGTTTCTTCGGCGTGGCGCGCATCGATTAACATGCGCGTTTTCATTTATAATTCTCCGGGCGCTGCCTGGTGGCGCGAAGTTCGCGACGCAGGCGCGCAACTGATTGGTGAAACGGCCGTAGCAGAGACCTCGCTCTGTCAAACGGCGGGATGGGTGAAAGCGGCAAGCCCCGATTGCGGGGGTTGGACCGCATGTGTCTGACCATGAAGGAATGTACGGGGCTGCCGAAACCGGCAAGCTGCGCCGCACTGCACAGTCTTCCCACGCCACGCCAAGGCTCTGGGCCGTTGGCAGCATGTGGGAGAGTGAGCTTCTCATCTTGGCATCAACCTGTTTACTTTATCCGGGGTGTTCGTCGCTTTGGTGCCACAATCGCACCAACGCCCCCAATTTTGCGTTATGCAGACCTTCGACCGATTGCCGTCAGGTGCCGGATTAATGCCCGGAATACCTGAACTTGGGGTAAATCGGTTTGGCAGGTCTGCCAACGTCGGCAACGTGCTAGCACTGCTGATCGCAACCGGCAATACTATTACGCCAGTGTAACAAACCCCTTGTGACCCTATGGCATGCGGTCATAACGAAGCATCATGTGGTCGACCATTCGCATTGCGTTCGTCTTGTTGTGGCCGGTAGCCTTTCTTGCAGGCCTCTATGCGCTTGGTCTTACAATGCCGGTGCCGCATCTGGGGCGTGGCTACGTTGTCAGGCTTGAGCTGCCTGACGGGGGACGGATGATTGGCCTGCCTGCCATACAGGGGCCAATGGACAAATCCCGGCCTCTTGTCGTGATCGATGCCGGGCACGGCGGGCATGATCCAGGGGCCAGCGGGAACGGATACCGGGAAAAGACCCTGGTTCTTGATCTTGCAAAGGCGTTGCGGGACCGACTTCTGGAGCAGGGCGGAATCAGGGTTGCGATGACACGCGAGGATGATCGCTTTCTGGCACTGGGAGAGCGCAGGCGGATCGCACGTGATCTTGATGCAGATCTTTTTCTGTCGATCCATGCGGATTCCGCCGGAGAGGAAAACAGCAATGTCACCGGCGCCAGTGTTTACACACTTTCCGACAAGGCTTCCGACAAGCTGGCGGCCACTCTTGCCGAACGGGAGAACAAGGCTGACAGCATCAACGGCGTTGTGCTTTCCGGGCAAAGCGATGCGGTGAGCGCCATTCTGGTCGATCTGTCGCAACGCCATGCCAAGGCATCGTCGATGGAGTTTGCCGGGCTGATCACGCGAGAAGGCGAGGGCGTCATCAATTTCTTGCCCGAACCGCGCCGCTCGGCAGCATTTGCAGTGCTCAAATCCCCTGACATTCCGTCGGTTCTGCTGGAGACCGGCTATATATCAAATCCGCAGCAGGTCAGGCGACTGGCAAGTGCGGAAGGCCGCAAGACATTTGCCGATGTCATCGCGAAGGCGATACGCGTTTTCTTCGTTCGCAATAATGTGAGCTTCGCTGGGACTGTAACGCCGGATGGGGACGCAGGCACAACAGCAGCGCAAACGCCCGCCCGCTGACTGCCTCAGTAACTATAAGCGATATGGCAGTTTGCACACGGTTTGCCGTTTTTGCGCGGCTTTTGCACTGTAGCATCTGGTATAGCTGCAAAAGAGCGTGCTAGTGCCCATCCTCAATCATGGCCGAACCGACCGATTCATCGACTTTTCACTACCGCATCCGTCGCGAAGCCAGCACTGTGCTTTCGTGGCTGGTGAAAATGTGGCGGGAAAGCCGCCTGTTTCGCTGGGCTGCTATCGCAGGCGGGGCATTTGTCCTGCTGCTGTTCATCCTGTGGCTGACGCTCGCCCGCAACTTGCCCGATGCGGACAAGTTGCTCGATTATCAGCCGCCATTGCCGACAATGGTGCGCGGCATCGATGGTGAAATCGTCGATTCCTACGCGCGTGAACGGCGCGTGCAGTTGCAGTTCGTCGATTTTCCACGTCCGCTCATCAATGCCTTCCTTTCGGCTGAGGACAAGACTTTCTGGACACATGGCGGGGTGGACATCACTGGCCTTGCCGGGGCGGTAGTCGATTATATCACCAAGATCGGGTCGGGGCAGCGGGCCAAGGGTGGGTCAACGATTACCCAGCAGGTCGCAAAGAACATTCTGGTGGGGGATGAATACTCCATCACGCGGAAGCTCAAGGAAATGATCCTCGCCAGCCGGATCGAAAGCGTTCTGACCAAGCAGCAAATTCTTGAACTTTACCTCAACGAGATACCCCTTGGACGGCAAAGTTTCGGCGTGCAGGCCGCTTCGCGCGCCTATTTCAACAAGGATGTCGGCGATCTCGATCTGCATGAAACCGCATTTCTTGCAATCCTGCCCAAGGCACCGGAACGGTATAGCCGTGCAAAATATGCCGACCTTGCAATAGCGCGTCGCAATTTCGTGCTCGATCAGATGGTCAGCAATGGGTGGGTTGACCGTGCCGATGCCGAAGCCGCCAAGAAGAAGCCGCTCGGCCTGTTGCCAACCCGTTCTTCTACCCAGAAAGCAGATGCCGGTTATTTCCTTGAGGAAGTGCGGCGGGAACTGATTTCCCGCTACGGTGAAACTGCCGAAGATGGGCCGCATAGCGTCTATGCCGGTGGTCTGTGGGTGCGCACCTCGCTTAACACCGAAATGCAGACCGCGGCGCGCGATGCGCTTCGTGCCGGGTTGTTGCGGTATCAGGGCGGGCGCGCATGGAAAGAACCTATCGCGACAATCAAGTTGTCGGATGGCAACTGGCGTGGCCAGCTTGCCAGTTCCTTTCTTTCGATAAACTACAAGAACTGGCGCGTTGGCGTTGTAACGCAGCGTTCCGGTTCCAGCGCACGCATCGGGTTCAGCGATGGCAAGGAAGCGCCGCTGGTCGGCTTGCCCGATGCCCTGAAGGCGGGCGACGTGATTGCTGTTGCGCCGGTTAGCGGCGGTGCTTTTGCCGTGCGGACGATCCCCGAAGTATCCGGCGGCTTTCTGGCTGAGGATCCGCAAACGGGCCGCGTGCTGGCCATGCAGGGCGGATTCGATTCCCGCCTTGGTTCCTTTAATCGGGCAACGCAGGCGATGCGCCAGCCTGGGTCCACTATCAAACCGTTCGTCTATGCAACGGGCCTTGATGTGGGGATGACGCCGGCAACCATGGTTACTGATGGCACGTTCTGCGTTTACCAGGGTTCGGCTCTTGGCGAAAAGTGCTTCCGCAATTTCAGCGGTGGGGGCAGTGGCGATCATCCGATGCGCTGGGGGCTGGAACAATCGCGCAACCTCATGACTGTTCATATTGCCAACGATGCCGGGATGGACAAGGTCGCGCAGACTTTCTCCCGCATGGGGATTGGCGATTACAAGCCTTATCTGTCCTTTGCGCTGGGGGCAGGCGAAACGACCGTGCAGCGCATGGTCAATGCCTATGCGGCGCTGGCGAACAATGGCCGTCAGTTTCCCTCTACAGTCATTGATTATGTGCAGGATCGTAACGGCAAGGTGATCTGGCGCGCTGACAAGCGCAAATGCCCGCGCTGCAACATGCCTGAATGGGATGGACGGGCGATGCCAAAACCAGCCCCGCGTGGCAAAGTGGTGATGGACCCCCGCACGGCATACCAGACTGTCCACATGCTCGAAGGCGTGGTGAAGCGCGGCACAGCGGTCGTTTTGCGTGACCTTGGGCTGCCGCTATTCGGCAAAACGGGCACGACAACCGGGCCAACGAATGTGTGGTTTGTTGGCGGATCGCCCTCGATCGTGGCAGGCGTTTACATGGGGTTCGATCAGCCGCGCGGCATGGGTGGCTATGCGCAAGGCGGCACGCTCGCCGCGCCGATCTTCAAACAGTTCGTCAAGGAAACCCGCGATCAGTGGAGCGACACCCCATTTGCGGCTCCCGCAGGGGTGCGAATGGTGCGCGTTGATCGCCGCACTGGCAAGCGGGTGTTCGAAGGCTGGCCGGGGAGCGATCCCAAGGCCGCTGTCATTTGGGAAGCGTTCAAGCCCGATACCGAACCTGAACGCTCGACACGTCAGGATGAGCTTGATGCCATGCGTCAGGAAATCATCAACTTGCTGCGGTCGCGTGGTGACGGGTCCGGGCAGGGGGCGGGCGCTGGTGGGCGCGCCGCAGATCAGCCCGGCGACTTTGCCGAAGAGCAGGGCGGTATTTACTAGCCACGAGTTGTGGGCCGCAGTCCAATCTGTTGGCCTTAATAAACTGACGTGACCTTTACATCACCGCACGGTCCGCTAAGCGGTCGCATTGAAATCAGGAGTGAGAAGTCATGCGTGCCGAAGGGCAGGCTCATATCGACAGAATCGAAGCCGCGCTGGCACTTGTTCGCAAGTCGCTGGACTGGGATCGTGCCGTGCGCCGGCTCGACGAACTGAACGCGCGCGTCGAAGATCCGAACCTTTGGAACGATCCAAAGGCGGCAGAATCCGTCATGCGCGAACGCGGAATGTTGAGCACATCGGTCAACACCGTGAACGAAATCTCGCAGGAAATGGCCGACGCGATAGAATTCGTCGAACTGGGCGAAGCCGAAGGCGATGACGACACCGTTACCGAAGGTATGGAATCACTCGCCCGGCTTGCGGACAGGGCCGATGCAGACAAGGTTCAGGCCCTGCTGTCCGGAGAGGCAGATGGTAACGATGCTTACTTGGAAGTTCATGCAGGCGCTGGCGGCACCGAAAGCCAGGACTGGGCCGAAATGTTGCAGCGGATGTATAGCCGTTGGGCCGAACGTCGCGGGTTGAAAGTCGAAGTGGTGGATTATCACGCAGGCGAACAGGCCGGCATCAAATCCTGCACACTGCTGCTGAAAGGCGAAAACGCCTACGGTTATGCCAAGACCGAAAGCGGCGTGCATCGTCTTGTGCGGATCAGCCCGTATGACAGTTCGGCACGGCGTCATACCAGCTTTTCGAGTGTCTGGGTCTATCCTGTCATCGACGATGACATTGCCATCGACATCAACGAAAGCGACCTGAAGATCGACACCTACCGCGCCAGCGGGGCGGGGGGGCAGCACGTCAACACTACCGATTCCGCGGTTCGGATCACGCACGTCCCCACGGGGATTGTCGTGGCCAGCCAGAATGACCGATCGCAGCATAAGAACCGTGCAACAGCGATGAACATGCTGCGGGCGCGGCTTTACGAAGCGGAGCTGGCGCGGCGCGAGGCAGAAGCAAGCGGCGAGTATCAGGCCAAGACTGAAATTGGCTGGGGTCATCAGATCAGGTCTTACGTTCTCCAGCCTTATCAGCTGGTGAAGGATTTGCGGACTGGCGTAACCTCTACTGCGCCGGACGACGTGCTGGACGGCGCGCTCGATCCTTTCATGGCAGCGGCCCTCGCACAACGCGTGACCGGGGAAACGGTCGAGGTTGAGGACGTCGAGTGATCCGCTGGCGGGCAGCAACGGCACTGGCCGTGCTGCTTCTGGCGGCGGCATGTGAACCTGTGCCCGATTCGAACCATGATCGCAGCCCCGCTGCACGCGATTTCCCGCGTGCCTATCGTTCTGTTTCGGGCGCAGACGTAACCGGCGTCAGCAGCGAAGAAGCACGCGATGACAGGCGGGAAGCCACAACGGTCATGGACCTTGCCAACATCAATCCCGGCATGACGGTGGCCGATATTGGTTCGGGCACCGGGTATTATACTGTGCGGTTGGCGGGGCGTGTCGGATCGACAGGACGGGTGCTGGCTGAGGACATCGACTCCGAAGCATTGCGGCAGCTTGGCAGCCGGGTGGAGCGTGAGCGGCTCGACAACGTGTCGATCAAGCTTGGGACGCCCGAAGATCCACGCCTGCCTGCCAACAGTTTTGACCGCGTTTTCATGGTTCACATGTATCACGAAGTGAGCGAACCTTACGCATTCCTATGGCATTTGCGACCTTCGCTGAAGGCGGGCGGTCAAGTCATCGTTGTCGATGTTGACCGACCGACTGACCAGCACGGGATCAATCCGCGGTTATTGTTTTGCGAGTTTGCGCAAGTGGGCTTTCGCCTTGTCGAATTTGTCCGTAAACCGGAACTTGCTGGCTATTATGCGCAGTTTGAGCCAATGGGTGAGAGGCCCAGACCGCAAGAAATTGTTCCCTGCGGTCAATCAGGAAACCCCGTGACGAATGGGGAACGTAACAACAAGGGCGCTGGTTAAGGGGCACTGATGAGTTTCAAGGGGTTAAAGCCGATTGTTTATGGCGGACGCGAAGTCTGGCCGCTGATAGAAGGCGGCAAGGGCGTTTCTGCGACCAATCATGCAAGTTCCGGCGCCTGGGCGGCTGCGGGCGGGATCGGCACTGTCAGCGCCGTAAATGCTGACAGTTATGATGCCGAAGGCAAGATCGTTCCGCAAATCTACGATGCGATGACCCGGCGCGAACGCCATGAGGAACTGATCCGTTATGCCATTGACGGCGGTGTCGAGCAGGTCCGCCGCGCCTATGATATTGCCAACGGAAAAGGCGCGATCAACATCAACGTCCTGTGGGAAATGGGCGGCGCGCAGCAGGTGCTGGAAGGTATTCTGGAAAAGACGCGCGGCCTTGTCACCGGCGTTACATGCGGGGCAGGTATGCCCTATAAACTGTCAGAAATCGCTGCCCGATATAATGTGAGCTATCTGCCGATCATCAGTTCGGCGCGTGCTTTCCGGGCCTTGTGGAAGCGGGCCTATCACAAGGTTGCCGATCTGATGGCTGCCGTGGTTTACGAAGACCCCTGGCTGGCGGGAGGACACAACGGCCTTTCCAATGCCGAAAATCCGCTGGCGCCCGAAGATCCATACCCCCGCGTCAAGGCTCTGCGTGAGACGATGCGGGCTGAAGGCATTTCGGATGATGTGCCGATCGTCATGGCAGGCGGCGTCTGGTTCCTGCGGGAATGGGACAACTGGATTGATAACCCCGAACTGGGGCAGATTGCATTCCAGTTCGGCACGCGTCCTTTGCTGACTCACGAAAGTCCGATTCCGCAAGGCTGGAAGGAGGCATTGCGGCATCTTGAGCCTGGCGACGTGCTGCTTCACCGTTTTTCACCGACCGGGTTTTACAGTTCGGCTGTGCGTAATCCGTTCCTGCGGTCGCTTGAAGCGCGCAGCGAGCGCCAGATTCCTTATTCCAAGGTCGAGGCGGGCGAGCACACTGTCCAGCTTGACGTTGGTGTCCGGGGAAAGAACTTCTGGGTGACATCCAAGGATCTTGAACGTGCGCACCAATGGGTTGGGCAAGGGCACACCGATGCCTTGCGAACACCTGACGATACTGTCGTTTTCGTGTCACCTGCCGAACGGAACACGATACGGGAAGATCAGGCTGCCTGCATGGGGTGCCTGTCGCATTGCGGTTTTTCATCATGGAAAGACCACGATGATTATACCACCGGGCGACTGGCTGACCCGCGCAGTTTCTGTATCCAGAAAACGCTGCAGGATATTGCCCACGGCGGACCAGTCGATGATAACCTGATGTTTGCGGGTCACGCTGCCTATCGTTTCAAGCAAGACCCGTTCTATTCCAACAACTTCACGCCCACCGTGAAGGAACTGGTGGACCGTATTCTGACCGGGGATTGATCGTGGTCTTACGGTAAGCACGTATCGGTGAGTGCGATAAAGGCGCCCACCGATTGCGGGAACTACCACTTTGTGCCGTGTTCCATATAGCGTTTCGTGAAGAGACTGAAACAGAAGAAACGCTATAGTCCTTTGATTTGTCGCATTTCCTGGCCGAAAAAGTCTATCAACTTTTTCTCGAAATGCTCTAGTCCATTTCCCAGGCGCGTTCGCCGTGGCTGGTAAGATCCAGCCCGTCACGCTCTTCCTCCTCGCTTACACGCATCGGGATTAACATCGACACGGCAAGCGCCAGAACCGCACTGGCAACCGCTGACCAGACAGCAACAACAAGTACGGCAATGCACTGCCCGGCAAGCTGGCTGCCCATGCTGGCACCTTCAGCAAAGCCCGTGCCGCCAAGCGTCGGCGCCATGAATGCGGCCACCAGAATTGATCCAGTAATCCCGCCCATGCCATGCACCGCGAAGATAA
>JAGREQ010000056.1 GCA_020446465.1 Novosphingobium sp.
CCTTTATCATCAGGTCAGTGCCGATATTACCCGATCCGATAATCGCGACTTTGGTTTTCTTCATGGCGCGTCTCCGTAAACGAAACTGCATTCGCCAATGCCTTCGACAATGGCATGGACTTTTTCATCCGGCGATAGCGCCACCATCGGGCCAAGCGCACCGGCAAGAAGAATGTCGCCCTTTTTCAGCGGATCGCCTGCTGCCGCGAGCGTGCGAGCAAGCCATGCCGCAGCATTGAGCGGGTTGCCAAGCGCGGCCGCACCAACGCCGGTTGACTTCGTTTCGCCGTTTATCTGCATGGTCATCGCCGCGCCTTCGAGGTCCAGCCCGGCAAGCGGTTTGCCATCAGCGGCAAGGACGAAGAATGCGGATGAACCATTGTCCGCAACGGTATCGGCAAATGTGATCTTCCAGTCTGCAATGCGGCTATCGACAATCTCGATCGCGGCATGAACGGTGGCCACCGCCGCTGCGACATCTTGCGCCGTTGTTTCAGCGTTCGGCAAATCTGCCGCCAGGACAAAGGCGATTTCCGCTTCCACCTTGGGTTGGATGCAGCGGGTAGGGGAGAGGGAACCTCCGTCCTTTACTTCCATGTCGTCAAACAGGGTGCCGAAATCGGGCTGGTCCACGCCAAGCTGGTCCTGCACTGCTTTCGCGGTCAGGCCAGCCTTGCGCCCAACTATACGCCGCCCCTGATCGACCCAGTAACGCGTGTTGACGCCTTGCACTGCATAGGCGCCCTCAGCATCGAGCGGGTCCAGCCCGTCGCGCAACGGTTGAACGGTCTTTCCGCTATAAGCGTCGCGAAGCCGCCGGGCGAGCGCCTCGGCATTTACCGCACTGGTTTGCGTCATCAAAAAACTCTCCCTCGGCCGTGAGCCTAAAATGGTTGACAGGCCCGCCTTCGTGAACTTACATAGCAGGCGCACGGTATCTTTCAAGACCGATTCATAACTTACAACACTGTCCAGAGGATGATGCAATGGGAGTGGAAACCGGAATTATAAATGACAAGGATGCAGCGCGCTTTCTTGTCCCGCGTCGCGCCTTTACCGACCGCGGCGTATTCGAGGCTGAATACAAGGCGATATTTGATAATTGCTGGCTTTATCTTGGCCACGCATCGGAGCTGCCTGAGCCTGGCTCGTTCCTTACCCGCACTGTCGCGCGTCGGCCTGTTCTCTTCACGCGGGACAAGGATGGTGAATATAACGCCTTGCTCAACGCCTGCCCGCATCGCGGTGCGCTGGTTTGCCGCGAACGCCACGGCAAGTCGCGCGCTTTCATGTGCATGTATCATGGCTGGACTTTCGGGTCCGATGGGCACCTGATGACGCTGCCGGGTTCCTCCGGCTATCCCAAGGGGTTCAAGACCGATCCGCAAAAACAGATGGTCCACGTTCCGCGGATGGAGCGGTTCGGGGATTTCTTTTTCATCAGTTTTGCGAAGGATGGCGAAGACCTTGCAACGTATCTTGCGGATGCAGGCGATATTCTGAACCTGCTGAGCGAACAAAGCCCGCAAGGCATGGAAATTATTGGCGGTACGCAGGAATATGCCATTCGCGGTAACTGGAAGCTGCTCGCTGAAAACAGTTTCGACGGGTATCACGCTGCCTGTAACCACTCCACGTATCTGGAATATCTCGGCAATACCAAGGGCGCACTGGGCGTCGATCCGCTGAAAGGCGAAGCTATCGACCTCGGCCATGGTCATGCGATGGTGGAATATACCGCGCCCTGGGGTCGGCCGGTCGCCAATTGGGTGCCGCTGTGGGGCGAGGAAGGAAAGAAGGAAATCGACGGCGTTTACAACGAGCTGGAAAGCCGGCTGGGCGCTGATCGTGCGCAACGGATTGCCAAGAAGAGCCGCAACATGGTGATCTTTCCCAATCTCGTGATTAACGATGTGATGGCCGTTACCGTTCGCACCTTTTTCCCCACTGCACCGGACTACATGGAAATCAACGCCTGGGCGATTGCGCCGGTGGGTGAAAGTGAATGGCGGCGAAAGTTCCGCCTTTACAACTTCACCGAGTTTCTCGGGCCGGGTGGTTTTGCAACGCCGGACGATGTGGAAGCGATCGAAAAATGTCAGCAGGGTTACGCCGTTGGCGGCGATGCCCAATACAACGATATTTCCAAAGGCATGGCGCGCGAAGGTGTGCCGTCCTTCGACGATGAGGCGCAAATGCGCGCCTTCTGGGTTGAATGGGATCGCCGTCTTTCGGAGTATGGAGCATGACCACGAGCACAATGGACCGCAAGCTAGACGATGCACTCCTCTTGCGCCTGCGCGTCGAAGATCTGTTGTATCATGAAGCCGACCTGATCGATCGCTGGCAACTGGAAGAATGGTTCGCGCTCTTTACGGAAGACGCGCACTATTATGTCCCGCCAAGCGATGTGGATGGCGATACGGCTGATCCCGAAACGTCCCTGTTCTATATCGTGGACGATCATGTCCGCCTTCGTGAGCGTATCGTTCGTCTGGGCAAGATCGGGGCGCACAGCGAACATCCACGTTCCAAGCTGCGCCATCTGGTAACGAATGTTCGCGCGCACAGGGATGGAGACATCATCCATTCACGGGCATCGTTTATCGTCAGCCGCGCGAAGGATATCACACACGACCTGTTTGTCGGGCACTATTTGCACGAACTGGTTGAGCGCGACGGGCAACTGAAAATCCAGAAAAAGACGTGCGTTCTCGACATGGAGGCGTTGCGCCCCCATGCGCGCATCTCGATCTTGCTTTAAGTGATGGAGGTTCAATATGACTGAACAGACAAACCATCCGATCCGCTACAGCAGGCTGGGCTATGCGCACCTGCAAGTGACAGACCTCGATGTATCCGCCGCCTTTTATGAAGAATCGGTCGGCTTGCAGCGCGCAGCCTCGCCCGATGGCGAAGTCTGGCTGCGCTGCAGCGACAAGCCTTATGACCTCATTCTGACGAAAGGCACCGATGCGGGCCTTAAGGCGGTGGGTTTCGAGCTTGAAAGCGATGCGGAACTGGACAAGGCCTTTGCCCATGTCGAAGGGTTGGGTTTCGCGCCGCAAATGCGCGATGCGCAAGCCAATGCTCAACGCATGGTCGCCCGCAGTTTTACTTTTGCCAACCCGGATACAGGGCTGACAGTCGATTTCTTCGTCGGGCAGGCCGTGGCGAGCGAACCTTACAGGCACACAGTCGCCAAAATTGCGCGGCTGGGGCATGTGGTGCTGAACTGCAAATCCTACGCCGATGCGCACAAGTTCTGGGTGGAACAGCTTGGCTTTGCCATTTCGGACCACGTGCCGGGCCGCATCGCGTTCCTGCGGGCATGGCCCAATGTGCTGCATCACACATTTGCCTTGCTCGAAGGTCCGGACGATGGGCTTAATCACTTCAATTTCATGGTGACGGACATTGACGATGTCGGCCAAGCTATGAACCGCATGAAGAAAGCCAACGTGCCAATTGTGTTCGGCCCCGGCCGGCATCTTCCGTCCACCAGCATTTTCATCTATTTCCTCGATCCCGACGGAATGACGACGGAGTATTCGTTCGGAATGGAAGAAATCGCCGAAGTTGGTGGCCGCGAGCCGCGCGAGCTTGAACCCAAACCCGAAGTGCTGGACACTTGGGGCAGTATTCCCGATCCGCGGTTTGGCAAGGGCGGAAAGATTGTCTCTGTTCATGGCTGAAAACGCATTGGGGGGACGCATCGCCATTGTCACAGGGGCCGGGCGCGGAATTGGCAAGGCCATTGCCCAGCGGCTACATGACGATGGCGCAACGGTTGTGCTGACCGATCTTGATGAAAACAATGCTCGCGACGCGGCTGAGGATATCGGTGCGTCGGGCGCTCTGTGCTTCGGCGGCAATCTGGCGAAGGAGGAAGTGGCTGGCGCGCTGATCGGGAAAGTGATCGAGCGTCATGGCCGGATCGATATTCTGGTGAACAATGCAGGGGGCGGCATTTTGCGCCCCTTCCTGGAACACACGCCTGAAACCCTCGTCGAAACGATTGACCGCAACTTGTGGACCGGGATCTGGTGCTGCTGGCACGCCTTGCCGCACATGCAGAAGGCGGGCTGGGGCCGGGTTATCAACCTTGGGGCGGATAGCGTGCGAAACGGGCTTTTCGATCATGCAGCCTATAACGCTGCCAAGGGCGGGTTGCATGGCATTACCACCGGGCTGGCGCGCGAATTTGCGCTTGATGGCATTACGGTGAATACGGTTGCGCCTTGCGTGGTTGACACACCGCAGGTGGAAGATGTCCGCAGGGTCAATCCTGAACTGATCGAGAAAGTATATTCGGTCATTCCGATGCACCGTGGCGCAAAAATGGAAGAAGTTGCCTCCATGGTGGCATATCTGGCGACGGACGATGCGGCATTTGTCACCGGGCAGGTAATCAGCGTGAACGGCGGCACGACGATGTTATGAACATGGACATGGCAGGCGTATTGTCCTGTTATGTTGAATTTGACGGGACAATGGAGAGGTCATGAGCGACAACCCCGAAATCGGACTTAATGTCGATGTGGACGGCATCGGCACGAATTACATCGCAGCGGGCGAAGGCCCACCCTTGATCCTGATCCATGGTTCAGGGCCGGGGGTTACAGCCTTCGCCAACTGGCGCGGGGTCATCCCAGACTTTGCCGAGCATTTTTCCTGTTATGCGCCCGATACGCTGGGCTTTGGCTACACTGACTTTCCCGATGACATCGATGGTTTTTCGATGGATCGCTGGGTGGCCCATATCATCGGCTTCATGGACAAGCTGGGGATCGCAAAGGCCCATTTCATCGGCAATTCCTATGGCGGGGCGCTGACACTTGCTGTCGCCACGCGTCATCCGGACCGGGTTGGCGGTGCGGTTCTGATGGGCGCCGCGGGCCGCGCCGAGTTCGAGATGACCAAGGGCCTGGAGGAAGTCTGGGGATATGAACCCAGCGTCGATAACATGCGCGCGCTGATGAACACTTTTGCGCATGATGCGTCGCTGGTGAAGGAAGAGATCGTCAAGTCCCGCTACGAAGCGAGCATTCGGCCAGGGGCACACGAAAAATACTCCAGCCTGTTTCCCGAACCGCGCCAGCGCTGGCTGGGTGAGCTTTCCACCAGCGATGACAAGCTGGCTGCGCTCAAGCATCCGGTTCTGATGGTCCATGGCCGCGAAGACGTGATCGTGCCTGTCGCCTGCTCGATCCGATTTAACGAGGTCATTCCCAACAGCGAACTGCACATTTTCGGAAACTGCGGCCACTGGACCCAGATCGAAATGCGGGAGCGTTTTGTGGAACTGGTGATACCGTTCCTGCAGCGTATCGAACTATAAGAATAAAGGGAGAGGATCATGCTTCCCGGCCTGATGCAAGATCGTCCGCTGCGGATCATCGATATTATCAGCTTTGCAGCGACGGCCCATTCGACGCAGGAAATTGTTTCCAAGAATGTCGATGAGCCTATTTCACGCCACAATTATGCGGCGACTTTCAAACGTGTGGCGCAGGCTGCCCACATGCTTGTTTCTCTTGGTGTCAAATCTGGCGACCGGATAAGCACGCTTTCGTGGAATACAAATCGCCACTTTGAACTTTTCTATGCCGGGCCGGGGCTGGGGCTGGTGGTCCACACAGCCAACCCGCGCCTGCCTGATGAGCACCTGATTTACACGATCAATCACGCGGGAAGCCGCGTGCTGTTGCTCGACCGCAATATGCAGGCAATTTACGAGAGGATTGCCGATAAGCTGGAAACGGTCGAGAATGTCGTATTCCTCACCGATGCAGAGCGTACACCGCAAGGGTATCAGGGCTATGAAGCGCTGATTGCCGACAAGCCCGCAACCTACGACTGGCCCTTGTTCGACGAAAATACAGGCGCATTCCTGTGCTATACTTCGGGCACGACAGGCGATCCCAAGGGCGTCGTGTATTCGCATCGTTCAGTGGTTCTGCACGGACTTGCCGCAGGGCTTTCCGGTGCGCTGGGCTTTGCCGCCTTTGACGTGGTGATGCCTTGTCAGTCGCTCTATCACGCAACGGCGTGGGGGCTGCCTTTTGCAGGGCCGATAAACGGCGTGAAGTTTGTCTTCCCTTGCGACAAGTTCGATGGGGCCAGTTTGCAGGCGCTGATTGAGGGTGAGGGCGTAACCTTTTCCGGCGGCGTCCCTACCATCTGGACGATGTATCTGGAATACTTGCGCCAGACCGGGGGAAGCCCAGGCACTTTGCAGCGCGTGATCATCGGCGGCTCTGCCGTGCCGCGCGATATGGCCGTGGAGTTCGACCGGCTGGGCGTCACCGTGCAGCAGATCTGGGGGATGACGGAAACCAGCCCGTTGGGGGTTGTTGCGACGCCGACCCCGGCGCTCGCGGCTGAAGGCGATGCGGCGATGAAAGAGCAGATCTGGACGCGCCAGGGCCGCATGATGTTCGGCATCGAAATGAAAATCGTCAGTGAGGAGGGCGAGGCGCTCCCGCATGATGGCGAACAGGACGGGGCGCTGATGGTGCGCGGGCCGTGGGTGCTGTCTCGCTATTTCCGGGCTGATGACGATGCGACCGATCAGGATGGCTGGTTCGATACCGGCGATGTTTCCACTATCGACCGTTTCGGGTTCATGCGGATTACCGACCGCAAGAAGGACGTTATCAAGTCCGGTGGGGAGTGGATCAGTTCAATCGATCTGGAAAATATCGCCGCCGGTTGCCCCGGTGTGAAAGTGGCTGCGGTGGCGGGCATTTATCACCCCAAATGGGAAGAGCGCCCGATCATGCTGATCGAACGCCATGATGGCGCGGACGTCAGCGAAGGCGATGTTCGCGCATACCTCAAAAGCAGGGTTGCGACGTGGTGGATGCCTGACCGTATCTTCTTTGAAGATGTGCCGATGACTGCCACAGGCAAGATCGACAAGAAGATCATTCGCGACCGGCACGCCCACGCGCTGGACAGCGCGTGAATTTGCCCGGAGAATAACGCCCTTGACAGTCGCCACAGCCCGATCAGGAAGACGGCGGACCCAGTCCGAACGCAGCGAGGAAATGCGCGGGCGTCTGAAGTCCGCCGCCTTCGAGGTTGTTGCAACGGGCGGGCTTGATGCCTTGCGTATCGCCACGGTTGCAGAGCAGGCAGGGGTGTCGCAGGGGGCAGTGCTGCATCATTTCCCTAATAAAAATGCCATTACCCTTGCCGCGGTGGAGCAGGCGCTCGAACTGGCAAATGCTGAAAGCGCAGTTTGGGATTTCGATACTGATACGCCAAGTCTTCTGTTGAAAGCCATGGTGAGCGAATTTCGCGGCTTTTTCTTCAGCGACCGGTTCTGGGTCGCGGCGGGAATAACCATCCAGCACACCAAGGATACAGCCTTTGCAGCGGAACTGGCTGGAAGAGTCGCCGAACTGAGAGATCCGATTTATGCCGCCTGGGTGGGCCGGCTCGAAAGTGCGGGCTGGGCCAATCATGCGGGCCAGAAGCTGGTGCGATCATGCGCGAGCCTGCTGTCCGGGGCAGCTATCCGCCGACTATGGAGCGCGCCCGATTCACTGACTGACGAAATCCTCGCTGACTGGATCGACTTTGCGCTTGCGGCACGCGGATAGCTGACCAATCCCTCCCGCCCGGCAGGCAGAGTTTTTTAGTATCCATGCAGACAAACCGGAATGGGCGGACTATAGGGCGCAACAATGAAAATGCGTGACCTGGAAAAACGAACGGGGGTCAACCGGGAAACGATCCGCGTCTATCTTCGCGAAGGCCTGCTTCCGGAGCCGGTGCGACCTGCCCGTAATTCGGCCAATTATGACGAACGCCATGTGCGAGCGATCAAGGCAATTCGCAAATTGCAACGCGATACAGCGATGACCTTGCCCCAGATAAAGGATGCGATCGCCGGCAAGCATGGGGAGCGACCAGTTAGTGCGCGTGGGCTGACTCATCTCGAAGAACTCGTATCGTCACGCGTTGGGGTGAAGCAGGGCACGACCAGTCTGTGCTCGCTGCAAAAGAGCAATCCCCATGCTGTTGAGGATGCCAAAACGCTTGATCGCATTGGCATTATCAATCTGGTGGACAGCGACGAGGGACCAATGATCAGCGTCACCGATGCTGGCCTGATTGGTATCTGGGCGCAGATGCGGGAGCGCGGATTTACCGAGGAGAATGGGTTTCCGCCCGACATACTCTCTTACTATGCCGTGGCAGCCGAACTTGTTGCCGGACAGGAAGCCGATCGATTCCTCGAACAGGTTCAGGGGGTAATGGACCAACAGGCGGCTGCCGAGATGCTGGAGTTTGCATTGCCGACGATGCTGGAATTCTTCGGCATTATTCGCCAGCGGGTTTTCCTTCGCAATATACGTGAACGAACGGCAGCGTCGCGCAAGCGCAAGGTTGCCAGCAAGAATTAGACTTGCGGAGGTGTCGCGCACCGTTCATCCCCTGTTTCTGCAGAATGTGGTAAATGGCAGACTATAAAAGCCCGCCTTGCAACGAGGGTGTTTTGCGTATAATATAAACGCAAATGTGGTTGGAGAGTTTCGATGCTTGACTATGGACGATATTACGTTGGCCCATTGGTGCAACTGGCGGTAATCGCCAGTTTCCTGCATGGTGGGCCGTGGGTTTACGTTGGCATTTTGAGCCTGCCATTCTTCGGAATCGTTGATTCGCTTTTGCCCAACGACTTTGCGACTCGCAAAATGAAGAGCCGCGCCTTGGCAGATATTCCGGTGTGGTTGTCCTGCCTGCTTGCACCAGTAATTTATATCGCCGCAGCAGTTTGGGTGGTTCGCAATCCGGGCGCTGCCGGGTGGGAGTATTTCGGCGTTATCGCATCGTGCGCTTGGCTGAGCGTTATCCCGCTGGTTCCCGCATCGCATGAACTCTATCACCAGCGCGGCAAGTTGCAGCGTCTGGTTGGGCGTTATGTCCAGGTTTGCTATCTCGATTGCACCCGCGAAATCGAACATGTCGTGGGCCATCACATCCATGTTGCGACGGACAAGGATGGCGATACTGCGCCCCGTGGCACAACGCTCTACGCCTTCACGCCCAAGGCCGTGCTTGTCAGCACCAAAGAGGCATGGGCTGTTGAAAGCGACAATCTGGAAAAGATGGGCAAGGGCCGCTGGAGCATCGGGCACCGCCTGTATCGTGCCATTATCGTGCTGCTGGCCTTCCATGCGATTATCTATCTGATCGGTGGTCCGGTCGCCAATCTGGTTGCCTTGGGTGGGCAGATCGGTGCGCGCTTTTGGATTGAGAGTTTCAATTATTTCCAGCATTACGGGCTTATCCGTGTCCACGGCGGGCAGATTGATCGCCGCCATGTGTGGAACCATTTCAAGCCGTTCTCGCGTATTCTGGGCTTTGAAATCACCAACCATGCTGATCACCACACAGACAGCTATGCAGCGTTTTACGAGCTGAAGCCCGATACCAAGTGGATTCCCATGCCAAGCGTGTTCGTGTGCTTCTTTGCCGCTCTGATCCCGCCAGTTTGGCACAACATGATCATCAAGCCTGCGCTCAAGCGTTGGGATCAGGAACTTGCTTCGGCAGATGAGCTGGCAATCGCTCGCGAACAGAACCGCAAGGCTGGCTGGCCGGACTGGTTCGATGGGGCAAAGGGCGGATCTGCGAACGATCTCGCGGCAGCCTGATAGCT
>JAGREQ010000057.1 GCA_020446465.1 Novosphingobium sp.
CAATCTTGTCGCGAGACGCTTCAGCGGCACCAGCCTGAACAAAACGAACTGATCGGTTGCTATCATTAAATGTGGAGAATGCGATGGGCTGCGCCTGAACATTGGCATTGGCCGCGACAGGCTGCATGGCAACGGGGCGTTCTTGTGCGGCAACCACTGCGGGAGAAAACGCGGCTGCCGCCGTAGCCAGCGCCAAAGCTGGCGCAGCAACTACATTTCGGAAAATTCTGTTCGTCAGTGCGGACATTCCCCATGCCCTCCTTCTCGTCATCTCGCGCCCGACAATAAGGTCCGATTCTGTCAAGCAGCGCGGGAGGCAGGATGATGGCGATCTCGGGGGGATTCGGTTTTTGTTGAAATTATCCAGAAAAAAGAATAAGTTGTTGCTTGGTTTGAGCGCATAGATGGCGCTCGCATTGTGTAACCAAACATCGCCGCGATTGACCGAAACAAAAACGGACGTTTTTGGCAGTCGAAGGTGTGAATTTACCCTTTGAAAGAACACCGCTTTTCATGGCGCGCATCGGCTATGCCCGTGTCAGCACGGAAGAACAGAATCTCGACCTGCAATTATTCGCACTGACAAATGCGGGTTGCGACCGCGTTTTCTCTGATTACGGCATTTCGGCATTGGCAAAACGCCGAGACGGGTTCGAGCAGGCGCTCGAAACACTCCACCCAGGTGATACGTTTGTGATCTGGAAAATGGATCGGGCATTCCGATCCCTGCGCCATGCGCTCGAAGTTTTTGACCTCTTTGAGGAGACAGGCATTGAATTCCATGTCCTTACAGAAGGCATCGACACGACCACGCCCATGGGGAAATGCTTCTTCGCCATCCGCAATGCCTTTGCGGAACTGGAGCGCAATCTCATTTCTGAGCGGACCAAGGCAGGATTGCAGGAAGCGCGGCGGCGCGGAACAAGGCTGGGCCGCCCCTGCGCACTGAGCCGTCGTCAGATCGCTGATGCCCGACTCCGCCGCTCAAACGGTGAGACAATGGCGCAGATCGCAGCCCGTTCTGGCGTGTCCGAGCGCACCATGTATCGCATCATCGGCGGGCAACAGCGGGCCTGACTGGAAGGCTATTTGAAGGGGGCAAGTTTATGAAGGGCAGGTCGGTCTGGCGTTCCCTTGCCGAAGAGAAAGACATCCTGTTCTACATCATCGTCATGTCGGTGACATGGGCGGGTAGCTTGCCGTTCTCGGACCGGACGGGCGGCTATTCCCAACTGTTCGGCATATTGCTGGGCTTCCTCGTCTCATTCGCGCTGATAACAAAGAGCTGGCGGACAAGCGTGACAGATGACAGCACCGCCGTCAAAGAAGCTGCGGAGCAGGCAACGGCTCAGCTCAAAGCCTATATCGCCGAGAATGCGGGCATAGTGTTTCGCGGCGGTACGACGGAGGCCATCGCCTATCTCGATTCCGCCCTCGCAGGCGCGCTCACGGTCAAAAACCTTTTCGCTTACGCGGCAAATGAAACCCCGAAGACCGTTTACGGGCCGAAGGGCGACCCCGACACGATTGAACTCTACCGACGCTATCTCGGGGACGCGGAAAGCGGAATAACGGAGTGGACCGATCTCGCTTCATGCGGAGAGCATATGTTCGACAGCTACAAGAGGCGGTTTCAGGGGATGAGCCGCGACACGCTTGTCGGGCGGTTTCATTTCCACCGCATCGACACGCCGATGCCGCTGGTCAACTTCATCATCATCGAACGCAAAGTCGGCGGGAAGGAAGCGCTGTTCGGCTGGGGCCTTCACGACGAGGAGCGCCTTGGCGCTGTGTTCCTGTCCCGCAACAGCAACGTGGTCGGGTATTTCGAGAAGTATTTCGAAGCTCTCAAAGGGCGAAGCGCTCCCGAGAAGAAGGACAGCTATTTCCTCGACTTTCTCGGTAGGTAGTGCCGCAATGCGTATTGCGCTTTTGGCGTGAATCCGAAGACGATGGAATGGATGCAGATCACCAGTGAGGTGCCGACCGTTCGCGGCAACGGCGACGGTATTACCGCAAAGCGGGAGTTCGTGACTTCAATGGCTCCGATGAAGATTGGGCTTTCCTCGGGCATCTGCCGCCCTGCCAATCCGCCGTCCTAGCCATCAGTCGGGGCGCACAACGACGAACACATCATTTTGGCGATGGATTAGGCTGACCGCAATTTCGTCCAATCTAACGGTTCATCACCAAAACTTGGCGCTTCCATTCGGTGCGGCACACCTGTCAACCGTTCCATCAGGTCTTGTGCACTCCCAACCAATGGTTCCCGATCCATTGGAGCCTTTCCATGTGAAAGCCGTAGCTCCGGCGGCACAACCAGTTGTTATCGTCAACGGTGTGGTCGAAGGCGGTGCCGTATAAACTTTACAATAGTGTCCTGAAACCATTTTCTTGGTACCGCACTCGTCCACTACAGAACCAGCACTGCAAGACCATTTGTATGATGTAGAAGTATCGGATCCGTTGGAGTATGTGGCACGACTATCATAACACCCCATCGGCTTTCTTCCGACCATGTAGGCTGTGTTTCCGTACCCGCATAGATTTGCTTTAACCACGGTGCAGGTTACAGTTCCACACCTCCACCGAAATGCAGACGATGTATCCGATAGATCGGAATAGGCTCCATCGGTACATCCTGTCGCAGTGTTGGAAGCTGGCTGCGTGATATGGGACCCCGAATAGGTTTTACATGTTCCAGTAGGTGCGCATGCCGCATTTGCTTTGGAACAATTTGCTGTCGAGCCGCCATTTTCGCCGAGGCATTTCCAAGTGCGGGTTGTGCCGCATGCCGATGCGCCATTGTCATTGCTGATTGTACCCGCCGTACACGTACCTCCGTTTGAGCCGCATTCGCCATCTAACGGGCCGCATGCTGGTTTTGGGGCAGTGCAACTCACTGTTGCTCCGCCATTTAAGCCCGCACAGGTCCACGACCATTCAACAACGTCATCTATGACCGGGCTGTCATTCCCAAGCGCGCAAAGATCGTCGGTCGGTGCCGTGCTAGACTCGATTGAGGTCGCAGCACCACAGATGCCGGCGCTGACTTTGGGAGCAGAGCAGTTGGATGTGACGCCAGACGCAGTGCAGGACCAGAGATATGTGTCACTCGTTGCACTGACAGCACTAGCCGTACCGCTGGAGCATAATGCACCGCCGCCAGGAGTTGTGCTGGTTGCTATACCGTTGGCGGAACCACATCCACCTGCGCATACGGGACACGTCGCGCCGGGTTTCGGGGTAATTTTCAGACATACGGATCGGTTATCGGAGCCGTCCTCGTTGTTCACGTTCCACTCTGTGCCGTGAGCATTGACGAGCAAGGTTTCGCCTGAAGGGCAGTAGCCCGAATACGGATTGGAAATGGAGAGATCAAAACGATTGGAAGGATCATTCAAGCCGAGGCACCAATACACTTGATCGGCGGTGTTATCTTCCTCGTTCACATTATGCTTGTAGCGATAGCGCTTGCTATCAGCATCAGTATTGGTGTCGTTGCTGTCAAAGACCCCCGTATGGGTCATCCCCGCACTGCATCCGCCCAAATTCCATTCGGATGTCACGGAGACCTGCGAGTTTCCAGTTCCAATGCAAAGCTGAGAACGATCTCCGCCTTTATAGTTGTCTTCACCAAGGCTGTGGCTGCTATCCGCATCATCAGCGAGTTCAGTGGCCGTATAGCCAGAAGGGCAATTATCGAGCATTCTGCCGCCTGGGCCGGAGTAGATCGTGTAATTGTTTTTCGTGCCATAATAGCGCCATGTCGCATAGACACCGACATTGGTGCACAGTTGCACGCGGTTGGCCTGACAGGCCATATTCGTGCCACCGTGGATGCCATTGCACGTCCATTTCCAAGAGCAGGTATCCTGCGTGACCGAGGTCGGGTTGCCATATTCGCACAGATTCGGGCCACTGGGCGCGGAGGTGAAGTCAGCGCCAGCCGCCGATCCGCATGAGCCATCAATGATGATGTTTGCCGAACAGCTTGCGTCGGTCGAGAGCGACGCACCGGGACGTCCATTGCACTGCCACTCCCACTGATGAGTGGCGTTGTTGACGCTAACTGCTGTGACATCGCCTTTGTAGCAAAGGTTCGATGTAGGCTGATTATACGAGTTCGAACCGTTTGCACTGCCGCACTGCCCATTCCACGGTAAGTATGCAAAACAGGAAGCGTCAGCGCCGCCATCCAGTCCTTGGCATTGCCATTCATAACGGTTGGGAGCGGAAGGCTCGTAAGATGTGTTGGTCGTGACTGGCGTATCCATGCCCTTCAAGCATTTTTGAGTTGTTGTTTCGGGTAGGTTGTTGGCAGGTGCAGAACCCATGTAGGTGCCCGCCAAAGTGCCGCAGGCACCGTTCTGAGGGCGCTTGGGCGGAGCTGCGAAATCTCCTTCGCAAAAGGAAACTTCAACGGGGAAACAGCTCTTTGTGGTCGTAACGAATGAAGGCGGATTCGCCATGAAGCGACGATAGTCGGCATACGGGGTTAAACCACCTGTGCTGACAAAGGGGCCTGACGGAATCATCAGGGCGCGGCTCGCATCCCCGCCATTACGATGGACCCAGCGCAGTTTGTAAGGCGTATCCGTTGCCGTTCCCAAAGCGCGATAATCCAGAAATGCGCTGGCACCGTCCTGAATTTTGAACATATGATCGCCGGTCACGGTCGAGAATTGCTTCGCTCCCGTGTTCTCATAGGCACACATGCCTTTGTCGCCTGAGGAGCAATTGGAATAGCCGGAAATCTGATAATCGTTATTGACGGCTTTTTTTGCATCTGGATCAAGTGGCGGGCAGTCTTCGTTGATCGTGCCTTCATAGTAACAGGCATCAATGCTGCTCCAGCAATCACCCGTCAGAACTTCGGAATCCCACCCGCCTTTCAGGCTTTCATCGCCGTCACAGCTCATGCTTATTTGCGCAGTTGAAGGCACCAAGTTTTTGCAGGTGATTGACCCAGAGCAACTGGCGAAATCGGAAATGTTCGGTGTTTTTTCGAAAGTGACGGTCGCGCCAATGCGCGAATATTCGTTGAGGGAGCCCGACGCCGTTCCGGCAGGGATCGTGATGGTCGGATAAGTATGGCCAGCCGCTTCATTGGCGTGTGCAGGAGCGGCAATCTGAACGACCATCAGAATTGCAATCAAGGTAAATATCGAAAAAAACTTATCTCTAACCATTATCTCCTTCAATTCACTGCCAAATATTGCAGATTAAACACCTATTTTATCGTTAATTCAAAAATTATTGGCACGCCCATTTGCTAATTGTGAGTTCCCTCACGTTGCTATCCCCCTCATTTATCGGGGCTTCGTCGCAATTTGTTGGCTTAATCCCTGTATATTCCTCAGGGACGATGCGCCCATCATGAGTGGCAAAAGTTCGCCAAATCATCACTGCTTCCGGAGAGATCGTTCTCTTTGCCACGTAATTTTGAAGTACGATAATTTTTCGCCCGCTAGCGTCAGCGATAAATTGCTCGTCCCCCTCCTGTGCTTCATGCGAGCACTTCAAAAAATACGTTGGCTTACTCGTCTCTCCACCCTTTTCAGATAGAAGCTTTGAATGAAAGCAAGCCCATTTCGCAGCGCCCGATTCCGCTTTGGATGCAGTGGGAGCAAGGCAGTTAATTGAAATCAAAGAGAATATAGTAAAAATTTTTATGAATCTATTCATGTCTTCCTGTTTCTAATTACATTGAACTTTCAAACTTCTCCCTCTGCTCCACGTATGCATGTTTTTAGTCGGGGAGGGATTATTGCTCCATATGCGAGTTGAAAGCGGGAACTGCTGCTGAACCGTTGTGTTCCACGTGCCCTGCGTTCTCCAATTCTGATAGTAAGAGTTTCCTGAGAAAATCGAGCTTGATGGATTCCAGAACTCGTTGACTACAACTTTTGGCCCGACAATTGTTGTCAAAACTCCTCCGCTATAATTCTCTCCATTATATATGGTCAGGGTTACATCAGACCCCACTACAATTGCGTCGAACGTATAGAATGCAGCCCGTGAGAATGGATATTGCTGCATGAACGAGCTGCTACTAAAATCGTATGGAGGGTTGGCCGTGTTCGCGACGTATCCTGGGCAATTCCCACCCAACGGGTCAGGGCAACTGAATTCGCAGTAAGAATAATCTGGACCTGGGCAGGCATCCCCATTGCTCACGAGATCAGTCGGGGCACTCTGCGGATAATCCCCAGCACCAACCGTACTCGAATAAATGTCGCTCTCGCCAACAACCGAACCACAGCAGCTATTTCCTGTACCGGAGAAAATAAGCCCACTGACCTGAATATGGCACGCCGCTGTCGGACATTGCGTTTGTCCAGGAGGAACAGGTTGGCCTTGAGGAATACAAGCGGCAGTTTGCTTGGCAGCAGAGCAACTTGCATTCGTGCCTGCGGGCGTGCCGCTACCATTACAGCTCCAGTTCCACGGTCCCGTACCAGACACGGCAGACGCGGTGCCCGTAGAGCAGAGGTTAGAGGTTGGCGCACTGGAAACAGTCGTTCCATTAGCAGAGCCGCAAACGCCGTTGACCGTCGTCACTTTCAAGGCCGTACATGTCGCGGTGGAACCAGTCGGCGCTCCCCCGCCAGCGCACTGCCAACGCCATGCCGCAGTCGTATTACCATAATCGACATATGTTCCGCTTGTGCAACCGGAGCTCGTGGTGGATGCAGGTTGAGATGAATAGGTGCCTCCATAAGATTTACAGGAGCCATTGAAGGTGGTGGCGACTGCCGCCGAGCACGCTGCGTTACTACCTCCGTTTTCTCCAGCGCACGTCCAGTTCCAAGGCCCTGAGCCGGAAACATTTGCCGAAGTTCCCGGATTGCAAAGACCTCCGGCATTGACTTGCGTAGCTGTGGCGTAAGTTTGACCATCTGCCGGGCCGCAAGCGGCATCTACTGGCGGCGGGCCGCCGCACAGTGTCGCAGAACATGAAGCATCACTACCGCCATTGGCGCCACTACAAGTCCAGGACCATGGGCCTGTCCCCGCGACCGTTGATGCTGAACCTGCGCTGCATAGATCACCGCCTGATGGGGCAGCGGTCAGGTCTTGACCGTTCGCAGGACCGCATGCACCGTTGATGGGCAGGATCTTATTCGCTGAACACGAAGCATTTGCACTGCCATTCCCATTACAGTCCCATGTCCACGGCCCGCTGCCCGAAACTGTAGTAGGGCTACCACTACTGCATAGCCCAGACGTTGGCTTTGAACTGACGGTCGTTCCGTTGGCTGGACCGCATGCCCCCACAATCAGAAGCGGAGCATTACAATGGTCATCAATATATGATCCGCCAATGCCGTCGCAGGTCCAACTCCATGGACCTGATCCGCTTACACCTGATGCGAATCCTTGAGCGCAAAGGGAATTTGCTGGTGGTGCAGTTGATGCAGGAACTCCATTTGCCGCCCCGCATTGACCAGCAGTTGATTTACACGTGTTACCAAGCGTCGCCTCTTTGACCATTCCTCCCGAAAAAGTGCAGTTACTACTTGAACTCCAGGCTGGAGAAACAGCAATCAAATCATTCGGGCAAGACTGCCACGGCGAGCTTGGGTTCATTGTTCCGCCGCAAAAAACATACTTTACAGGAGCCGTACAATCGACTGTCGCCCCCGCGCCGGATGGGTTGCAGCGCCAACTCCAATATGCAGGAACCTCACCCGTGTAAGGTGGAGTACCCTTTATATTTCCTGTGGTATTGACGGGTGTCGACGTGCCAACGCTACAGAGATTGGAGTTAGGTCTCCCGTGCGACGGTGCATCCGCAGCGACACCGCAAACGCCGTCCGCTGCCCGTGCAGGTTTATGATCCGCGATCACGATAAAAATAGCCAACGTTGCAAACAAGGCTATCGTCAATGGCAAACGTGTTGAGTTCAATAGCAGCCCCTTTGGAAAAATATCCTATCTTTAGAATATCTTATTTATGTCAGGCTGTGCAAATAAAACTGATTTTCCGTAATAATGTTCGCAGTTTAGGTGCTTTCGCAGACGCTATTTTTGCGATTGGTAAAGTTCGCTGATTTCCTTCTTCTTACCGCTACCCCCTGAAATTCAAGCCGCGAGACTGGACGGCAGCGACAGGCGGTCAACAGCCTGCCCGCTCCATGTCACGTGTCGTTCCCCGTGTGGCCTGTTCCACGCTGTTCGCGCTGACCGCCTATCTTGAGGCCTGCCGTCCCTTTCCCTTCGCGTCCTCAAGGATCAGCGAAAGGAGATTTGGACATGACAAACTTTACCACCAACCGCATCATTCACGGCGATGCGACCGCCGAACTGGCAAAATTACCGGATAACAGCATTGACCTCATCATCACCGATCCACCCTATCTGGTCGGATATCGAGATCGGGACGGGCGCAGTATCGCCAACGACCGCAATCCCGATGCCGTCTTGCCTGCAATCGAGCATATGGGCCGCGTGTTGCGCGATGGGAGCTATATGATCCTCTTCTGTGGCTGGGTCGCCATCGACCAATTTTCCAAGGCGTGGACCGATGCGGGCCTTCGCACGGTGGGCCAGATATTTTGGCAAAAATCCTACGCCTCGCGCACTTGGCACACCGAATGCCGCCACGAATCCGCATGGCTGCTGTCAAAGGGCCGTCCTACCAAGCCCGAAGCGCCCGTCAGCGACGTGCGCGAATGGGTCTATAGCGGCAACCGTTTCCACCCGACCGAGAAGGCCGTGGATATCCTGACACCCCTGATCCGTGCTTACTCGAAGCAGGGCGATACCGTCCTCGACCCGTTTTCAGGATCGGGCAGCACATCTGTTGCGGCGGCGCTCATGGGCCGCAATTCCGTCGGGATTGAACTGGAGGAACGCTACTGCACCTATGCCCGAAACCGTCTGGCGGGCGTCAGCCGATACCGTGATCGGAAAGCGGCGGCCTAAGTGCCGCTGCCCACTTGTCGGTCAGCGCGGCGCAATATTGCGCCGCGCCAGTTCGTTACCGATCATGCGGATGGCATATGAGGCATCGGTGAACGCCGAGCGACAGTGTGCGGCTGACTGGTGACGCAGCGCTTGGGCGAACAGATCGTGCAGTTGCGCGTCGGTTTTCTTGATCAGGTTTTCAGGGGTCAGGTTGAACATCGTCTCCTCCTTCATGTTTTCGCGTCCCGGCATGGGCCGCGTTCGGGAGAAGCCAAATCCGTGAGGTCAGGCGTGATGCATTCCGCGATTTTCGCGGCAAGCAAAGGGAACCGTATGCAGGCTTTACGCCTTGCATCATTCTGGCTGATTTCAAATGGTAGGTTGATGGAGAACAGCGCGCCCCGACGGGCGCTTCAGAAATATGGAGGGGGAGGCAAACGAAGCCGTCCCCGCTGGAAATCTTTCATGAAAATCGATCCCGCGAGGGGATGTGTTTGCCCTTGGGGTTTGCCGTTGCCTACGGCCCGCGCTCTATTCGCTCAGCGCTCACGGAGCCGAGGTCTCCGCCGTTCGGTGACGATCACTAACGGGTAAAGGCTGGGGCGCTGCCCCCAGCGCGCTTCGGATCACGTTCCGCCCAGCTTCCTACACTTCGTTCCTTCGTTTCGTGCAGCAGGTTCCCCGCGAACGTGCCCACTCCGCTTGCCCCCCGATGCTCGCCGCATGGGCAGGGTTTCA